>JADJCA010000006.1 GCA_016703425.1 Myxococcales bacterium | reverse complement strand
GCATCGCGGGCTTCACCCTTGCGCCGCCGGGTGCTGCAGCGGACCGACCCCTCCGCCACTCCAAACGCGGGCCCGACCTTGTCGGCCGGTGGCACCTCCCGCAGGCCGTCACGGCGAGCGCGGGACTGGGTGTTTGGGGCTCAAACGGCTCCGGAAACTCGGCGATAACACGCTGACCGGATCGCAAGGCGGCCAGTTCAGGTCTCGTCTCCCGGCCAACGGTCGTCGCGGTGGGCGCCGGCAACATTCGCGTGTGCGCTCTCTCGACCGGCGAGGCGCGCTGTTGGGGCGGCAACGGCGAAGGCCATCGGCACCGGCGACAACCTCGGCAGCAAGATCCCGCAGACCGTCTCGACGCTCGGCACCGGCGCCCTCGCGCTGGCCGTCGGCCACGATCCCCCGCGCCATCGCCACCGGCGGAGTGGTCAGGTGTTGGGGCGTCAACGACCACGGGCAGCTCGGTGACGGCACCACCAACTCGTCGAGCGCGCCGCTCACGGTGAGCTTGCCGCCGCGCGGCGGTTGCCATCGCGTGCGGCTCCCTCGCACCTTTCTGCGCTGCTCGATGACGCGTCGATCTTCCTGTTGGGGCGCCAACGACGCGGGCCAACCCCGCGATGCCTCCGTGGACGAGGCGGCTCACGCCGGTCGTCGTGGCCGGCGCTCCCGCCGGAATCCTCGCCCATCACGGCCGGCATCTCGCACACGTGCTCCCCGCACGACGTCGTCGATCCATTGCTGGGGCGACAACGCCAGCGGCCAACTCGGCGACGCGACCACGACGAGCCGCCCCGCGCCCCCGCAGTGCCGGGTCTCGTCGGAGCTACGCAAGTCGAGGCTGGCACGTACCATACGTGCGCCGTCGACGGCGCGAGCGGCGTCGGAGTGTTGGGGCCTCGGCAGCTCGGGGCGCTCAAGGCGACGGCGCAGGCCGCGTCATCGTCGGAGCCTGTGAAGGTCTCCTTGGCGGGCCTCCCGATCTCGGAGGTGGCCGCCGGCAGCTGCGGCACGTGCGCCCGTGTCGCCGCGTGGGCCGGTCCGCTGCTAGGGTTCGAACTCGCGCGGTCAGCTCGGCAACAACAGCCTCACCGGCTCCGCCAGCCTTGTCTCCGTTTTCGGAATGTGAGCCGACGGGCCCCGTCGCGCGCTCATCGCGCGCGGTCATTTCCAGCGGCCGATCTGAAAGTCGACCCAGCCGCGAAACGACGTCGAAGCGCGCGTGATCGTAGTGGTCGCGCGCGCGCCCGGGTTCCACCTGGGGTGCACGAGAGGACGCCCACGATGCGCCCGTCTAGAAGAGGCCGCCGCCTGAAGTCGCCTTATGCGTCGCGCCGTCGAGGCTGTCGGAGAAGAGGCGGTAGGGGCGCCGCCTCGCGAACGCGCCGATGGGCCACCCGCCGCTCGTGGGTGGTCTCGAAGTCGCGAGCCGGATCTTTGTGCGTGCTGTAGCCGACGACCTCGCAGGCCGCGCCCACGCCCGGCGCGTCGCCGAGCGGCACCGGCGTCGTCGGTCACGGGTTTGTCGAGGCGCACCAACGCCACGTCGATGATCTCGCGACCGCGAGGCGTAGCCGCTGTCGATGGAGCCGTCGGGCCGAAAGGCTCGCGCGACCTCGAACGACGGAAACACCATGACCTCGCGCACGGCGAAGCGGCGCATCGACTTGAGCGCCTTGGTGCGCTCGTCGAAGATCGTGATGGGCACGCCCTGACCCAAGTAGAACGCGCTGAGCGTTTGCCCCATGCAGTGCGCTGCCGTGAGCACCACGTTCGGGGCCACGAGCGTGCCGCCGCAGGTCGGCGGCGACGAGTCGCCGGCCTTGGGCTCCAGCCATCAAGAGCCCGGCGGCGGGATGCGGGAGTCGCGCGCACCCCCGGATCGCGGCCTCGTCGGCTCGCCTCCCGCCGTGTCGAGTCGCCTTGGTCGCCGCAAGCCACGCCGCCAAGGGACGCCACCGCCGAGGGCGAGCGTAAATAGTCCATGAGCGAGCGGGCGAGATCGGCACGAGCGACCGGGGCTCGCAGACTTCATGCCGAGACGCGCCGCCGGCCGGCGTGGCTCCTCGCGAAGAGAAGCCCTTTTCCGGCCCCACGTCGCCGCGCGCGCTGGGGCCTAGCGCCCGCCACGCGTTGGAGCATGGGCGATCCGGGAGCCTCGCGATCCCGGATCGGGGAGGTCGTCTCTACGCGTTGTACGTGGTGCTCGACGTCGTGCCGCCGTGGCCGGTCCAGTTCGTGTGGAAGAACTGGCCGCGCGCCTTGTCGGTCCGCTCGTAGGTGTGCGCGCCGAAGAAGTCGCGCTGCGCTTGGAGCAAGTTCGCCGGGCGCGCCGGTTCGGTACGCGTCGTAGTAGGCGAGCGCGGCGCTCATGGCCGGCGTGGGGATGCCGTTCTGGACGGCGAGGCCGAGCACGCGGCGCCAGCCTTCTTGCGCCTGCGCGAGCGCGCCGGAAGAACTCATCGAGCATGAGGTTCTCGAGGTCGGCGTTCTTCTCGAAGGCCTCCTTGATCTTGCCCAAGAAGGCGCTCCGGATGATGCAGCCACCGCGCCACATCATGGCGATGCTGCCGTAGTCGAGCGGCCACTTGGAGTCCTTCGCCATCGCTCGGAGGAGCGCGAAGCCTTGCGCATACGAGACAATCTTCGCGGCGTAGAGCGCCTGCTCCACGTGTTTCTCCAGCTCGGCGGCGTCGACACGCGACGGCTTGGGGCCCGCGAGGCGCTCGCTCGCGCGAACGCGCTCGTCCTTCTGCGCGGAGATGCACCGCGCGAAGACGGCTTCGCCGATGAGCGTCAGGGGACGCCGAGATCGGCGGCGGACGCCGACGGTCCACTTGCCGGTGCCCTTCTGGCCGGCCACGTCCGACGATGAGATCGACGAGCGGCTTGCCGGTCTCCGGATCGACGGTGCCGAAGACGTCGCGGGTCACTTCGATGAGGTAGCTGTCGAGGGCCCGTTCGTAACGAGCGAAGACGCCGGCGAGGGCCTTCGCGTCGAGACCGCCGAGCGACGAGACAGGTGGTACGCCTCGCCGATGAGCCGCATGTCGCCGTACTCGATGCCGTTGTGCACCATCTTCACGTAGTGGCCCGAGGCCCGCGGGGCCGATCCACTCGCAACACGGCGCGCCGTCGACCTTGCGGCGATGGCCTGGAAGATAGGCGCGACCGCGGCCACGCTTCTTTGGCGCCGCCGGGCAGATCGAAGGACCGGTGAGGGCGCCCTCTTCGCCGCCGGAGACGCCGGCGCCGATGAAGAAGAGGCCCTTTGTCACGAAGCCGCTTCTCTCGCGGCGGTCGGTGTCGAGGAAGTGCGTGTTGCCGCCGTCGATGACGATGTCACCGGCTTCGAGCAGCGGGACGAGCTCGTCCAAGACTGCGTCGACGGCGCCACCGGCCTTGACCATCATCATGACGCGTCGCGGCTTTTTGAGGGCCGCCACCAGCTCCTTCAGGAGAGTGCGTCCCGACGAGATTTTCCCTTTGCCCGGCCGCTTGATGAACTCATCGACGCGGGTCGTGGTGCGGTTGAAGACCGCCACCCGAAAGCCTCGGCTCTCCATGTTGAGGACCAGGTTTTTCGCCCATGACTGCCAGGCCCACGAGACCAAAATCCGCGTTCGACATGCGCTTTGCCTCTTTGATTCGCTGAGTTCCGCGCGGCCGGGGTGGTCGCGGGATCGAGAGGGTACGAGCCTCCGAGGCGGGCCTCAAGCGCCCGCCTCTTTTTGGCGGCTTCTTCGACGCTTCTTCGACCGGGTAGGGAAAAACGCCCGTGAATTGGCCCCGCGGGTTGAGACGAAGACCTTGTTGTGTAGGGTTCAGCCCCGATGCTGGACCACCCTTCGCCGCGCTCCCCGGGCCTCGCTCGCCACGGATGGCGTCCAAGACTGGCTCCACGGGCTACGCCGTCTCCGGAGCGTCTCCCGTCCATCGTCGTTTTACGACGTCGTGCAACGCGTCGCGTGGCGCTTCGGCCCCGACGCGCAACAAGACGCGTCGCGCGGCATGGCACGCTCCATCAACCGGGGCGCGCGCCGGTCCGGCGCGACGATCCGCGTGCGCGGCCTCGAGAACGTCGACCAGACCAAGAACTACATCGTGGTGTCGAACCACCAGTCGCTGCTCGACATCTCGCTGCTGACCGAGCACTTGGGCGAAGCTCAACCCCGCGCTACGTCTCGAAGGTCGAGCTGGCGCGTGGCGTCCCCGGTGTATCTTACAACCTTCGCCGCGGCGGCTCGGCGCTCATCAACCGCAAAGATCCGGCGCAGTCCAGGCGGCCATCGCAGACCTCACGCGCCGCGTTCGCGACGAAGGTGTGACGGCGGTCATCTTCCCCGAGGGCACGCGCTCGAAGACCGGCGCGATGAAGCCGTTCAAAACGGGCGGCCTCAAGGAGCTCGTGCGCGGCGCGCCAACACGCTCATCCTCCCGGTGACGAGCTACGGCGGCTCCGAGCTCTTCAGCCGCAACATGAAGCCGCTCGTGCGAGGCGTCGAGCTGGGCATGGTGTTCCACAAGCCGATGGCGGCGCCGCCGGCGGCCCTCGGCGACGAAGCGTTCACCGCCTTCACCGACGAGCTTCAGCGGGTCATCGCGAGCGGGCTGCCGCAGGCGCGAAACTGAGCGTCCCTAGCGACCGTCGCCGCGATCGCCAGGACGGCTCGCCACTCGGCCCAGGCCGTGGTGAGATGCCGCGTGGCATCGAAGAAGAAGACAACGAAGGCGACGCACCCCTCGAAGACCGTCCGCAAGGCACCCCCGCGAGGGCGAAGGCGAAGGCGGCGCCGCCGAGAGCCAAGGCTCCCGCGAAGGACGACTCGAAGAGCACGAAGAAGGCGCCGAAGGTTGCCACGAAGACCACGACCGCGAAGAGGAAGGCCGTCAAGAAGGTCGCCTCCGCCGCAAGCGCCGGCCACGAGGCGCTGCTCCTCACGAACGAGGCTTGAAGGCCCCGACCCGTCGGCGGTCATCGAGGCGAACATCGCCGTCGTCAACGGCCTCTTCGCGCAGCACTTGGAGGCCCAGGAGATCTCCCGCGACGCGCTTCGCAGCTACTACGTCGACTACTACCTGGCGCAGATGCAAAACGGCGGCTTCTCGCAGTTCGTCTACAACGCCAGCGCGTCGGGCGAGGTCTTCACGCTCGTCACCGAGGGCCTCGAGTCGATGGGCGCCAAGAAGCACCTGGCGCTCTTTGAGGAGGGCGTCGAGGGGCTCGTGGCGCTCGGCCAAAAGAGGTGGAAGGAGTTCCTCGCCAGCGAGTACTTCGGAACGAACAAGACCCGCGACGCGCTCGCCAAATCGACGACGCCTTCTACCGGCTGCAAGAGAAGGAAGAGCTCACCACGCTGAACGCACGCTGGCTCGAGGGGCACGCGGGACCTCGTGGCGCTGCCGGCCGCCAAGCTGGACGCAGAGCTCAAGCGCCGAGGCGCGGCTGCCCGATCGCGCGCGTCGTATCGCGAAGGCGTTGGCCGCCGAACCGGAGATACCTCCAGTTGATCCGTGCGCTATGCAAGCGCGCGGGCCACGAGCTCGATCGCGTCACGGCGGGCGATCCGAGCTACCAAGCACGACGGCGCCAGCACCGTCGCGTGGCACTTCCTCACCGATCGGGGCACTTCTTCATGGTGGAGAGCAAGGGCAAGGCCCACATGCTCGACGGCAAGACGAAAGAAGAGCGTCGCCTCGGTAGCGGCTCCTGCCTGAGCGCGCGCGCTCCGTGGCGGGGCAGGGGCCACGCACGCGACGCGGGCGCTACCTCGAGAGCAAGAACGCGGGAGCGGGATCTGCACCTGGTGGTGCTGAGCCAGAAGCCGCCGCCGCCCCCGAGCACGAGCGCGACGAAGACGATGATGGTGGAGATGGTTCCGCGAGGAGCGGGCCGCTTGCCCCACTCGCGCGGCGTGCGGCGCAGCGTGCGCTTGGCGAGGAGGCACGCGATGGGGCTCGCTTCGGGGACGCCGTAGGCGTCGGCCGAGGCCTTGATGGCCAAGGCCACGAGACCGGCGTCTTCGGGGTGCGCTTCGGCGCGCGCCACGGCGTAGACCATCATGAGGTGCGGCGGCAGCTCACCGGCGCGGGCCGAGGCTTCGAGCATGTCGGAGAGGACGTCCCAGCGACCTTCGTCGATGAAGCGCTCAACGCTCGCGAGCGGCACACCGCCCGTGCCGGACGCGGCCCGCGTCGCCGAAGACGCGTTCGCCGCGTTGAGGGCGATGGAGACGGAATCGAGCGGCGGCGGCGGCGCGCTCGAGAGCGCGCGCGTGTCGACGCCGATGGTGGGAGGGGGCGGCGTGCTGCGGGGGAGAGAGCGCGACTCGAGCGGCTCGCTCGGTGTCTCAAGCGAGGCGTCCGAAGCGGTGTCGATGGGGGTGTCGATGGGGGCGTCGATGGACGCGGAAGCGTCGACAACGGGCCGAGCCACGCGATGCGGCGGAGCACCGAGCTCGCCTTCGTCGACGACCGACGCATCGCGACGCGCGTCGCGGAGCGGCGAGCGGGTCTCTTCGACAACGAGCGCGCGAGGCGAGCGTTCGACGACTCCTCGGGAGGCGATGCCCTGAGGAAGGACGCTCGAAGGGCCGCTCCACCGATGAGTCGTCCCCATCAGGCTCGGCCCGTGGATCGCGACGGGAGGGGTCGCGGCGGCGGCGGTCGCCCTCAGTCATCGTAACGAGCATGGCACGAGGGCGCCGAGAGAGCCCAATCTTCGCCGATTCTCGTGGGCCGATGTGGGCGGAGGATGGGGGGCGCGGGATCGGAGATCTGGGCAGAATGCACGTATTTTGGCGGGGAATTCGTGGTCGCTCGCGCGGCCGACCGCCAAAGCGGAGCGACCGACGCCTCGCCCGCAGTGTCGCAGAGTGAAAGTTGGCTGCCGGCGACCAACGCCGTGACAAACTCGCGCCATGAGCAACGCTGGGCGCCCACGGGCGCTGGCCTCTCTTCTTGTTTCAGCGGGGCGTCCACACGCTGTGGGCGCGCCCTTGAACGTGCCGCTCGTGCCGGCGTCCAACTTCGTCCTCGGCGGCGAGCGCGGATACGCGCGCGACGATGGCAGTCCGACGTGGGAGGCGCTCGAAGAACTGCTCGGTCGCCTCGAAGGTGGCGACGCTGTCGCCTTCGCGTCTGGCATGGCGGCCATCGCAGCGATCTTCGACGAGCTCACGACGGGCGCGACCGTGGTGGTGCCCACCGACTGCTACCAGGGCGTGAAGCATTTGGCCCTCGAGGGCCAGCGAAAGAAGCGTTGGTCCGTGGAGCAACTTGCGACCGACGACACGGAAGGCTGGCTTCGCGCTTGTGCCTACGCCGATCTTCTCTGGCTCGAGTCTCCGTCGAACCCCTTGCTCGTGGTGGCCGATCTCCGCGCCATCTGCGAGGCGCCGCGCAAGCCCGGGGCGATCCTCGCCGTCGACAACACCTTCGCGACGCCCCTCAATCAGCAGCCCCTCGAGCTCGGAGCCGACGTATCGGTACAGTCCGCCACAAAGCTGATCGGCGGGCACTCCGACCTGCTCGCGGGCGTGGCGACAACACGGCAGCGATCGATCTACGACTCGCTGCGAAAGGCGCGGGAGCTCGCGGGTGCCACGCCCGGCGTGCTCGAGGCGTTCCTGGCCGTGCGTGGGGCGCGCACGATGGCCTTGCGACTTGAGCGTGCAGAGGACACGGCCATGACGCTCGCGCGACGCTTGGAGAAGCATCCCAAGGTCCGAGCGACGCGTTATCCCGGGCTCGAATCGCACCCGACCCACGACGTGGCGAAGGCGCAGCTCCGCGGCTTCGGCACGGTGATTTCGTTCGACGTCGCCGGGGGCGCCGAGGAGGCCGACCGTGTCTGCGCGCGCACGACGCTCATCCATCACGCGACGAGCCTTGGCGCCGTGGAGTCGACCATGGAGCGGCGTGCTGCGATTCCGGGGCAAGAGCACCTCCCGCCGTCGCTCCTTCGGTTAAGCGTGGGCATCGAGGACCCGGAGGATCTCTGGGCCGATCTTTCCGACGCGTTCTTGTGACGAGCGGCTCGTGAGTGGCGCTGCGAAGCGCAAGCTCGCCGTACGTGAGGTTGCCCTATGCTCGGCGCCCGCCAACGACCATGCGAGCCGCACTCTCCTTTGTCGCCCTCCAAGCGGGCTGGTTCGCGTGCGTGCTCGGCGCCGCAAAGGGATGGCCTTGGCTCGGGCCGGTGTTTGTCGCGGCCATTCTCCCCGTTCATCTTCGAGGGAGACCGGCCCACGCTCGCAAGGGCGAGGCCGCGGTGCTCGCGGTGGCCGCGTTCATGGGCTTCGCGATCGACACGGCGCTCCTTCAAGCGGGAACGCTCGTCTTGCCCGGTGCCTCAGTGTCGCCACCCTGGCTCGTCGCGCTTTGGCCCAACTTCGCGGCGGCGACGGCGGAAGGCGGCAGCCTCCGCTCCTTCGCAGGGCGCCCGCTCGGCTCGGCGCTCCTCGGGGCCATCGCCGCCCCGCTCGCCTACGACGGCGGCGCGCGCATGGGCGCCATGACGCTTGGCGAGCCGCGCGCGAGCTCATGGCTCACGCTTGCCGCCGTGTGGCTCTTCGTGTTGCCGATCTTGTTCGCGGTGCGCGGTCGGGTCGGCGGCGACGGCGACGGCGACGGCGACGGCGACGGCGACGGCGACGGCGACGGCGACGGCGACGGCGGAAGAAGGGCACCCTGACACACCACGCGGATAGCGACGCAACAACTGGTCAGCGGCCTTCCTCTTCAGGCCCCGCTTGACTCGCGAAGCGCATCGCGAGAGGAAAGCCCCATGCGCTCCTCGCCCGGACTCGCGTTCCTGTTCGTAGCCTTCTTCTGCACGGCCGTGGACGGCTGCAGCTCCGATGACACCGCAGTGTCGGGCGCGGCAGACGCCGCCACCGACGGCGCCGCCAACGCTCCCGGCGACTCCGCCGTCGAAGGCGGTGCGGCCAAGTCGCTCGGCGCCGCGTGCAAGGGCGACGCGGACTGCAACGCGGGCCTCTTTTGCTACAACGCAGAGTCGGGCATCGACCATTGGCCCGCGTCGGGGATGTGCGCCGCGCGGTGCACCGACGACAAGAGTTGCACGGCGCTTGAACCCGGTGCGAAGTGTTGGTCGCTCGCGACGAGGGACAAGCTTTGTTACGCGGGCTGCACCCTCGGCGGGCCGGTGACGGGCGTCACGACAGCGCTGAATCCGTCGAAGTGTGGCGGACGGAGTGACCTCGGTTGCTACAAGCCGACAGACAACACCGATCCGTTCTGCGCCCCATCGTGCAACGACGACAGCGCTTGCGCGGCGGGCGAGAAGTGCGATCTCGGTCGAGGCTTTTGCTCCAAGACCTCGACGGCCAACGCCGGCGACATTGGCCTCGGCTACAAGCGTGACGGCGGGACCGAGATTGCATGCAGCACGACCTACCGTCGCATCGACGCGCCCGCCGACGTCCTCTACTGCTCCGCACCGTGCGTTGTCGGCGTGCTCCCTGCGTGCGGTTGGAACGGCACGGGGAAGGCGAATGCGGGCTGCATTTTCGCTCCGACAGGCGGAGGCGCTGGGGACCTCGGCAACTGCGCCGAGCTATGCGATTGCGACTCCGACTGTCGCGCGCCGCTCAGGTGCCGCGAGGTCGATCCGCAGCTCGCCAACGGCTACGGTCGCGCCGGCGCTTGCGGCGGCACCGGACCGCTCGTCGCCGCGTGCGCCGACGCAGGGAGTGCCGCCGATGCTGGCGACGCGGGAGACGCGGCTACGGACTAGGCCCGTCGCAACTGTCGTCCGCTGCATGGCCTCCCTGGCTACGGGTCTCTCCGCCACGACTCCTCGCTCGACTCCTCCACCACCATCGGCTCCTCCGGCGGCGGCGGCGGCGGCGCAACCTCTTGCTCGGCGACAAAGAGCGCGAGCCTCACGGGCGTGCGCGCACCACTGTTCACGAGGCGCGCGGGCGCGCGGCGCATCGCAAGCTCCACCAAGAGACGCGTGGGCAATCGAAAGGTCGCGCTGGTTCCGTCTTCCGAGGTCTCCGCGGGCGACGTCATGAACGTGCCCGCGCCGAGCGACACGCCGTGGCTCGTTCCCGAGACCGTCACCACCGCGTCCTCGCCTTCGAACTCGATGCCAAGGCTCTCCGCGGCCGCCGGCGAGTCGCCTTCGCTCGGCGAGTCGATGGACGCGTCGAGCCGCACCGACATCGCGTTCGTGAAGCGACCGGGACGGCCGTCGCGCGATGGCCGAAGCGCGAGCCCCGGTGCACAACCGAGCGCGCGTGCCAACTCCGCCGGCCCCAAGCGCCACGTCATCCACTGACGCGTGCGCATGCCGCCACCAACCGACATGCCGCAACGACCGGTCACCACATCGAGCTCCGTCGCCCGCTCATCCAACTCGAGGGGACCCGCCAAGCGAACCTCGCCGCGACTGACCGAGACCTCTTCAACACTGAAGGACGCGTAGAGGGACTCCAGCGGAACCGCGCCGCCAACACCGCCTCCGCAACCGACCATGAGGCCCGAGAGCGCGCCGACGACGCCGACCTTTGCGAATCGAGCCACAAGCTGCATGCGAGGAGGACAACGCCTGATCCACCTTGTTCCCTTCCTAAACGTCGATTCTTCGACGTCGATTTGGTGGGAACTTCCCCTCGCCTACCGTGTCGGCATGGAGACGAGCCGGTTCGGCGGCCTCGGCGCTTTTCGACCCAAGGTCGCCCGGCCGCGCGCGTCAAACGGTGCTCCTTCGCTGTCATTCGCCTTCGACGTCGCGCTGAGGTGCCTGCGCCGCGTGGACGTCGGCCCACGTGAGCGAGAACCGGCCCAAGTACTTGCGCAGGCGGTCGGCGTCGTTGGCGCTCGTCTTCAGCTTCCGCGACTCCTTGAAGAGTTCGCGACCGGCCGCCGACAGCGACGCCGCGCGCTCCGAGACAAGGAGCACCTCTTCGAGCTGCACGCGGTCGAAGCGATCGAGGCCCTTTGCCTTGCGCGCTCCGAGCACGCGATCGACACGTGACGGCCCCGCGGAGACGCGATCGCCGTGTGCGAATAGCTCCCGCAACCGTACGAGTTCCTCGACGACGACGGCTGGCGTGATGCGTCCGCCTGCCGCGAGCGTCGCCATACGCGTCACGCTCGCGTTCAGATCGCGAAAGTTTCCGGGCCACGTGGCTTCGCTCGACGTGGCGAAAGCCACGTAGTGCTCGCGTGCCTCGCGACTCATCGTGACCGCGCGCCCGAGGGCACGAGCCGCTGCCAAGAGCTCGTAGTCGAGGTTGGGCTCGAGATCTTCCAGCCGCTCAACGAGGCTCGGCAAGCGGAACGTCCACAAGTCGATGCGCGCCAGCAAGTCGGGACGGAAGCGCCCCTTGGCCGCTGCGCTCGGCAGATCCCGGTTCGTGCCACAGAGCAGCTCGAACTGACTCGTGACCTCGCGGTCAGACCCCATCGGGTAGAACGCCTTCTCCTCGATGGCGCGGAGCAACATCGCTTGCTCGTCGCCGCCAAGGTCGCCCACCTCGTCGAGGAACAAGACGCCTCCATCGGCGCGTCGAAGGAGCCCTTCGCGCGCCGCCTGCGCGCCGGTGAACGCGCCTCGCTCATGGCCGAAGAGCGCGCTCATGGCCGCGTCGCCGCGGAGCGTCGCGCAGTTCAGCTCGACGAACGGGCCCTTGAGCTTCTTCCGCTCCTTCTTGAGACCATAGATTCGCTTCGCGAGCTGGCTCTTGCCAGCGCCCGTCGGGCCGAGCAGCAACATCGGCGCGCTCGACGCCGTGGCGACCTGCTCGATGCGTTCGATGGTCTCGTTGTAGAGCGCGCTCTTGGTGGCGATGCCGTCCTTGAGGCGCTCGCGCGCTGTCTGCTGCTCGCGCTTGAAGCGCGAGAGGATGCGATCGTACCGAGAGAGATCGAGATCGATGACCGAGAGCACGCCGGGGCTCTCACGCTTCTCACGGCCCGGGCCGCGCGGCGGCGACGTCTGGAGAAGCTTGGCCGGCAGGTAACGGGCCTCGGTCAGGAGGAACATGCAGATCTGCGCCACGTGAGAGCCCGTGGTGATGTGCGCGAAGTAGCCCTCGCGCTCCGGCTTCCACGCGAAGCGCTGGCTGAAGTCGAGGAGCTTTCCGAAGACCTCCTCGAAGTCCCACGGATCTTTGAGCTCGAGCGCCACGGCCTCCACCGTCGTGTCCGGCGAGACCGACTCGATGTCCTTCTTGACGACGTCGTAGAGCCCCGCGTGAACGGCGTCGGCGAAGAGCACGAGCCGGTCGACGACGAAGTCGTCGTGGCGACACAGGTCGACCGACGGGCGCCACCGCTCCCAGCGCTTGGGCCCAAGGCCCCCGTCGAGCTGCGTCCCCAAGAAGCCGAACACCACGTTTTTGGGCGAGGCCATATCCGGCAGTATAAGCGCCCGCCGGCGCCGCCGCGCACTGCGTTACCGGGAGAAGGTGCGATGCGTTGCTTGAGCGCTCGTCCAGAGGAGCGCGAGGCAGGGGTCGCGAGCGTCGCGGTGCCAGTCGTGGGGGAGATCGTCGTCGGTTTCGGCGACCGAGGGCATTGGGGGGAGCGTATAGCGGCGGCGACGAGGTGCGAAAGCAGGCCGCACCGGAACGGCCGCTAACCTCCAGACCGGGCGCGAGCCGCCGGTAGCTCCCGTACCGGGGACCTCCTAAACCCCAGGTTGGTGACGGTGACGGCCTCGCAATTCTTCGCGCGCCCAAAGACCTGTAGCCGTCACTTCAGCGCGGCTTTGCACGTTTCGGTCGCGTCTGACAGGGCGGCGAGACCCTCGACCACAAACACTGTCACGGCTGCCCCGCCAGCGGCCTTGCCCAGAAGCAGCATCGACCCCGCTTGGGTGCTCATGAGGAGGCCAGCCGCGGGATAGACGAGCCACGCTCCCAAGCCCGCGGCCACCACGCCCAGCGCGACCCATGCGACGCTGGTGGCGCAGTCGGATCGGTCGCGGATGCGCTGGACCTCGGCCGCGAGCGCCGGGAAGTCTTTTGGTGAGGGTCTGGGCGGTCGCGCGAGGTACGGCGGTCTTGGTGGGCCCCTGCGCGTCGAACTCCACGATGGCGAGCTCCGCGCCCTGCGACTGATTTCTGCTCGTGCTGAGCTCGCCGCGCACCTTCACGAGGAGCGCGTATTTGACCTGGCCGCTCGCGCGACGCCGGCTGGTGCTCCAGGGCGGCCGCTAAGGCTCGCCACGGGCGGGCCCCAAGACGCCGCGTGGCCTGCGTTGCGCATCGTTTGATAGAGTGGCGCTCGTGGACAGTCGCTTGCAGCAGCTCATCGATGCGGTGGGTGACGCGATGCTCGTCATCGAGCCCGGCGGGCCGATCGTGGGGTGCAACGATGCTGCGGCCCGCGTGTTCGGCTACCCGCGAGCGCAGTTGCTGCAGCTAACCCGCAAGGACCTCGTGCGCGACGACGATCGCCTCGCGATGGCGCTCGCGGAGCGCGTTCGCACGGGCAGTTTCCGCGGTGAGCTCACCCTCGTCCGGAACGGTGGGGAGCCCTTCGACGCGGAGGTCACGAACGTCGCTCTGTTCGACGACGGCGCGCCGCCGCGCTCGTGGCTTGTCGTCCGCGACCTTGCCGATCGGCGACGGGCCGAGATGGCCGCCTCGGCGCTCTCGGAGAGCAACGAGCTCTTGCAGGCCCTCGCCGATGCGGCCTTCGAGGCCGTGCTGATCCATCGCGACGGCGAGATCATCCGCGCGAACGGCGCCGCCGAGAGGGCGGCGCGTGTCGAAGCCGGCGGTCTGGTCGGGAAGAAGCTCTTCGACTTCATCGCACCGGCCTCGCGCGCGCTCGCCGCGTCGAAGATCGCGGCGAGGAGCGAGGAGCCCTATGAGGCGCTTGGGCTCCGCAGCGACGGCAGTGTCTACCCGCTCGAGGTGCGCGTTCGACTGGCAGCGGTGCAGGTTGGCGGCGCGCCGGCGCGCGTCGTGGCCCTTAGGGACATCAGCGACCGAAGGGCGCTCGAGGAGCAAGTGCGCCAGTCGCAGAAGATGGAGGCCATCGGCCGCCTTGCCGGTGGCGTCGCGCACGACTTCAACAACCTCCTGGCCGTTATCTTGGGAGCCACGACGCTCGCCGAGGCGTCGCTCCCGCCCGGTCACAGAAGCGGAGGCGAGCTCGCCGAGGTGCGTAAGGCCGCCGAGCGCGGCGCCGCATTGACACGTCAGCTCCTTTCCTTCGGCCGAAAGCAGATCGTTCGCCCCCGCGTCATCGACCTCCGTACGTTGCTCGTCAGCGTCGAGTCGCTCCTTCGGAAGAGCCTCACCAGCGACGCCCCCAGAAACGTCACGCTGCGCATCGAGAGCGATGCGGGGTGTCGCATCAAGGCCGACCCGGGCCAAGTCGAGCTCGCGCTGCTCAATCTCGTCATCAACGCCCGGGACGCGCTGACGGAAAACGGCGAGATCGTCATCACCACCCAACGCCATGACACGCACGTGGTGCTCTCTGTGTCGGACACGGGCGTCGGAATCGACGCCAGCCACAGGGAGCACATCTTCGAGCCGTTCTTCACCACGAAGGGCCCAGACAAGGGGACCGGGCTCGGGCTGTACACGGTCTTCGGCATCGTCCAACAGAGCGGGGGCAGCATCCAGGTCGAGAGCGATCTCGGCCGAGGAAGCACCTTCGTCATGCGGTTTCCGGCCAGCGACGAGCCCATCGCCGAGCCAGATGTTCCGCGGGCGATCCAGCGGGCGGCGCCGCTCACGAAGACCGTGCTCTTGGCCGACGACGAGCCGCAGGTTCGCCGGGTCCTCAAGGCCATGCTGGAAGAGGCCGGGTACACGGTCCTCGATGCCGCATCGGGGAGCGAAGCGCTAGCCCTCGCTCGCGCGCACGGGGGAGTCATCGACCTGCTCTTGACCGACTTCCTGATGCCCAAGATGACCGGACGCGAGCTCGCGGAGGCACTCGTCGCGGAGCGTGTCCAGACGCGCGTTCTCTACATGTCTGGCTTCGTCGATGAGAAGCTCCTCGACGACGGGCCCGAGGGCCTCCGAGCGGCGCGCTTCCTCGCCAAGCCGTTCTCCCGCGAGGCCCTGCTCGCCACGGTGGCGAGCGTCCTCGCCTGAGGCCAAGGGAGGGACCGACGGCCGGACTCGTCCGGCGACGACCTCGTCGCAGTCATGGCGAGAAACAGGTCGTGATGAACGCCAATCGAACGGAGAGGTCGCAGTCGCCAATCCGGAAGACGGCGACGCTGAACACGCTGGCTCAGTCGCTCCGCCCGCGTCGAGCGATCGGCTGTTCCTCCTCCTCGACGGCGCGAGGGGCCTCGACCACCCGCCGCTCTGCGTCGGGGTGCGCGGCGCAACCCGAACGAGCGCCCGGCACACGCACCGTCGTGTCCGGCGAGACCGACTCGATGTCTTGACGACGTCGTAGAGCCCCGCGTGTACCGGGTCGGCGAAGAGCACGAGCCGGTCGACGACGAAGTCGTCGTGGCGACACAAGTCGACCGACGTCCCAACGTCGAGCTGGGTGCCCAAGAACCCGAAGACCACGTCTTTCGGCGAAGCCGTATCCGGAAGTATAAGCTGTCGCCCCAGCGCCGAACGCCGGCGATGCCCCACTTTCCGCCAATTGCCGCGCCGCCGCCGGCGCCTCGCGGCACGCCTCGCCTGGCACGGGGCGCGCTACGCTCCCTCGCCATGTCCGAGCGCTTCAAGGTCAACCTACGCGGGATCATCGAGCTTCTCTCGAACCACCTCTACGGCTCGCCGGACGTGTTCCTGCGTGAGCTCCTGCAGAACTCCGCCGACGCGCTCGTCGCCCGCGGGCTCGTGACGCCGGGGCACACGGGGAGGATCGCCATCGAATGGGTGCCGCGCGCCGACGGGCCGCCGGCGCTTCAGTTTCGAGACGACGGCGTCGGCTTGAGCGAAGACGAGATCCATCGGTTCCTGGCGACCATCGGCGAGAGCTCGAAGCGCGGCGACGTCTTCGCCGCGTCCAAGGATTTCATCGGGCGCTTCGGCATCGGCCTCTTGTCGTGCTTCATGGTGAGCGACGAGGTGCAGGTCATCACGCGCTCGGCGCGGGACGGCGCGGCCACGTTCGAGTGGCGCGGCCGCCAAGACGGAACGTATTCCGTGAAGCCGGCCGCGGCGCCGCTCCTAGATCCGGGCACTCAGGTGACGTTGGTCCTGAAGGCGGAGAGCGCCGCGATGTTCCCCAAGGAGGTCATCGCCGAGCGGCTCGCGCACTTCGGCGGCCTCTTGACGCCGCCGGTGACCTTCACCGCTGACGGCGAGACCACGACGATCAACGGTGAGCCGCCGCCGTGGCGCCGGAAGTTCGAGAGCGCGGCCGAGCGGCGGGAGGCGATGCTCGCGTACGGAGAGCAGATCTTCGAGCAACGCTTCGTCGACGCGATCCCGTTGCATGTCGAGGCCGCAGGGCTCGACGGCGTTGCCTTCGTGCTCGCCGAGTCGCCGCACTACGCCGCCAAGCAGCAGCACCGCGTTTACCTGAAGAACATGCTGGTCTCGGAGCGCGCCGACAACCTCTTGCCCGACTGGGCGTTCTTCGTTCGCTGCGTCGTCAATGCCACCAACCTCGAGCCCACAGCGAGCCGCGAGGGGTTCTACGAGAACGAGGCCCTCGAGGGCGCACGCGTGGGCCTCGGCAACGCGCTCCGCGAGTACCTCATGGACCTCGCACGAACGGCCCCCAACGTCTTGCTTCGGCTCATGGGCCTGCACGGCCTCGCCATGAAGGCGCTCGCCCTCGACGACGACGAGTTCCTTCGCCTCGTCGGCGATTGGTTCCCCTTCGAGACGGCCATGGGGCTCATGACGCTCGGTGAGCTGCGGCAGACCGACGGGGGGATGCTCCGCTACGTGCCGAGCGTCGACGACTTCCGTCAGATGTCGCGCGTGGGCCAAGCGCAGGGGCTCACGCTCATCAACGCCGGCTACACCTACGACGCCGAGCTCTTGGAACGCGCCGCGCAGGTCTTCGAAGGCGTGAGGGCCGCGCGCTTTATGCCCGGCGATCTCTCGCAGCGCTTCGAGCCCGTCTCGGATCACGATCACGCCGCCTATCAAACGGTGCTGACCGTCGCCCGCGAGGCCATCGGGCGTTTCGACTGCCAGGTTGAGCTCCTGCACTTTCAACCGATCGACATCCCCGCCCTCTTCATCGCCAGCAGCGACGAGCTCTTCCGGCGCGACGCGGAGCGCACCCAGGAAGCGAGCGACGAGCTCTACGGCGGCCTCGTGGCCGGCGCCCTCGAACGCCCCGATCTCGATCCGCAAAAGCCGCGCGTGACCTTCAACGCATCGAACGCCTTCATCAAGAAGCTCACGCGCGTCACCGACCGCGCCATCTTGAAGCGCTCCCTCGAGATGCTCTACGTGCAATCCCTCTTGCTCGGCCACCGGCCGCTCCGCCAAAAGGAGATGGCCCTCCTGAACCGCGGGCTCATGGCCCTCATCGAAGCGCAGCTCCAAAACGAAGGGAGCGTCCATTGAGCACCCACACCCTCGCCAAGATGCAGGCCAAGGAGAGCAAGATTCAGGAGGCCGACACCCGCGGCGACGTCGATCGCGCCTTTCGGCTCCGCGCCGAGTTCATCTACGACGCGCTCTTCACGGGTCACCCGGAGAAGGCGCTCGTCACGTTCGGTTGGCTCCGCGCCAAGAAGAAGGACGACCCGGCGCGCTTCGACGACGACCTCCTCTGGGAGCAGAAGCTCATCGCAGCCCAGCTCTGGGTCTTCCCCCACGTGCCGCGCGCCAAGATCGAGGCGGCCATCGCCGACTTCGAGGCCGAGGCGCGGTCGCACGCCGTCGGCGAGCGGAGCATCGCGAAGATTCGCTTCTTGTGGGCCAAGCACCGGGGCGACGAAGCCGAGATGGCCAAGTGGTACGAGACCTGGCTCCGCGCGCGCCGCGACTGGCTCACGGACTGCCTCGCCTGCGACAAGGACACGGAGCTCGAGGAGATCTTCGATCGAGGCCACGACGCCGTCGGCATGGTGCAGGCGAAGCCCTTCTTGGAGGGCGAGCTCGCGTGCGAAGAGGTTCCCTTGCGAACGCTGCCGCTGATGCTCGTACCGCTCCTCCGCCTCGGTCGCAGCGACGAAGCGGCTGCGCTCTACAAGCGAAACGAGCCGAAGCTCCGGCGCAGCCGCAACCTCATCCGAGCCTTCGGGCGCCACCTCACGTACCTCACGCTCATCGGCAACCTCAAGGCCGCGTGCGCTTCTTTCGAGCGTCACGCGGAGTTCTTGCTAACGGCCTACGACGCCGACGAGCGCTTCAGCTTCTTCACGGCGGCGCGCCTCACCATGAAGCGCCTCGGCGACGAGCGCCTTCGGCTCAAGCTCCCCGAGGCGAGCGGCATCGTCACGGGCGCGGACGGCAAGGTGGCTGCGCCGGAGGTTTACGCGTGGGTCGACACCGTCGCGCGAAGCCTGGCGACGACCTTCGACGAGCGCAACGGAACCGGAGCCTACCATCGCGCCATCGTGAGGGCTGACGCGCTCCTCGATGAGCTGGGCGGCGGAGCGGGGACCCGCGAGAGCTGAGGCGCCCGGGCGTGCCCGCGCCTACATCGACGGTCGGATGCGCAGCGGTCGCCGGTGCGCCGAGGCTGAAGGACCTTTGCCTCGGATCAGGCCTTCGGATCGACGGAGCCGGCGCCCGCGGTTGGCGACGTGCAAGTCGCCAAGATCACGCGCCTGCGAGTGCGGCACGGTTGCTGCGTCACGCACCGTCATGCAGTTGAACTCGTTTCGCGAGCTAAGCCTGGACGAACAAGATCTCGCGTGCGGCGGCGCCTCGAACATCCGCCGCTTGCCGATGACCGAACCTGGCGTGCTGCCGCTCGAGGTCGAACCCATCGGCCCGCACACGCTCTCCCAGGCGAACCGGGCCGGTATCGAAGAGGCCAACGAGATCATGCGGAGCGATCCGCTCATCGACCGCGTCGACCTGGACATTCGCTCGCAAGACCCCGACGGCACCAACTGGGCCACGCGCGGCGGGTGGAGCCGCGAGGACATGATGCGGACGCCCAACCTGGACGACATCTCTCCCCGAGGCCGCTTCAGGGCGACTTCAACGTCGAAGAGCTGCCGCGGTACGCTTCGACCGAAGAGCCCACCCCGCCGGCCACCGATGAAACCGCGAGTTCCCCGGTGGAAACCGCCAGCGCCCCGGTGGAATCGGGCGAAACCTTCGAGGAGTAGACCTTATCCCTTCGCATCAGCACAATCTCCACGGATAGCCTCATCGCGGCGCACGCCGCGAAGATGTCGGCGTTTTGCGCACCGCGCTCCGGCATGCCCCGTGAAAGACGGGACCGCAGGAGAACGACGATGCACGACCTCATTGAAACGCGCGGTGTTCCCATCAAGGCCTGGACGCAAGGCGTCGCCTTCGAGAAGGAAGCTCGCCAGCAGGTGACGAAGGTCGCCGAATTGCCTTTCGTGTTCCGTCACGTGGCCGTGATGCCGGACGTCCACCTCGGCATCGGCGCGACCGTCGGGAGCGTGATCGCGACGACCAAGGCCATTGTGCCGGCGGCCGTCGGCGTCGACATCGGGTGCGGAATGATCGCGCAGAAGACGTCGCTTCGAGCGTCGGACCTCCCCAGCGACCTCGGCCCCATCCGAAGTGCGATCGAACGCGCCGTCCCGCACGGCGGGCCCGGCCTCACGGGCTCGTGGCGCGACATGATTCCTTCGCGGGTGTCGCGCGCGTGGCGCGACCTCTCCGAGGAGTACGCGAAGCTCTGCCAAAAGCACCCCGTCCTGGAGCGCGGCCTCGACATCCAGCACCTTGGGACGCTCGGGACCGGCAACCACTTCGTCGAGCTTTGCATCGGCGAGGACGACTCGGTGTGGATCATGTTGCACTCGGGGTCGCGCGGCGTCGGGAACCGCATCGGGACGTACTTCATCGAGCGAGCGCGCCGCGAGATGCTCGCGCTTGATCGACGCTTGCCCGATCGCGACCTCGCGTATTTCGAAGAGGGAACGACGGGCTTCGACGACTATGTCGACGCCGTGTCGTGGGCGCAGCGCTTCGCCAAGACGAGCCGCGAACTCATGATGCAAGCGGTTCTCGCGGCGCTCCACGCGTCCAAGCTCCCTCCCTTCAAGCTCGGCGCGCGCGCCGTGAACTGTCACCACAACTACGTCGCGCGCGAAGAGCACTTCGGCGAGAACGTGTGGGTGACGCGCAAGGGCGCGGTTCGCGCGGGACTCGGTGAGCTGGGGATCATTCCCGGCTCCATGGGCGCGCGTTCGTTCATCGTCCGAGGCAAGGGAAACGCCGACTCGTTCTCGTCGTGCAGCCACGGGGCAGGCCGCCTCATGTCGCGCGGCGAGGCGAAGCGTCGCTTCACCCTCGCCGACCACGAAGCGGCGACGGCGGGCGTGGAGTGTCGCAAGGACGAAGGCGTGATCGACGAGACGCCCATGGCGTACAAGCCGATCGACATGGTCATGGCGGCCCAGGACGATCTCGTCGAGATCGTGCATACGCTCCGCCAGGTTGTTTGCGTAAAGGGTTAGCGCCATGCTCGACATCGACGGCAGCTTCGGTGAAGGCGGAGGGCAGATCTTGCGATCGGCCCTCGCCCTCTCCATCGCCACCCAAACTCCGTTCCGATTGACCGGCATCCGTGCCGGTCGATCGCGACCGGGGCTTCTTCGTCAGCACCTCACGTGCGTGAAGGCCGCCGCCCTCGTGTCGAGCGCGGCGGGGCGGGGCGCGGAGCTGGGCTCCAAGGAGCTGATCTTCGAACCGACGCTCCCGCTCGAGGCGCTTGTTCGGGGCGTCCACCACTTGTCCATCGGCTCGGCTGGCAGCACGACGCTGGTCCTCCAGACCGTGCTCGCACCCATGCTTTTTGGTGCCGGCGGCTCGCTCGCGGTGACCGGCGGCACGCACAACAAGGCCGCTCCGCCCTTCCCGTTTCTGGAGCAAGTGTTCTTGCCGCGACTCTGCGAGATGGGCGCGACCGTTTCGGCCACGCTCCCGCGCGCAGGGTTTTACCCTGCCGGCGGCGGCGAGCTTGCGGTGGAGGTCGAAGGGCGCGCCGCGCTTCGCCCCCTCCAACTCATGGAGCGACCGGAAGGTGCGCGCGCGCGCGGCGTCGTGCTTAGCGCGAACCTGCCGCCCGGCGTGGCCCATCGCGAGCAAAAGGCGCTCGCATCTCTCTTGAGGGTCGACCTTCGAGACATCGAGGTGCGCGACGTCGCGTCCGACGGTCCAGGCAACGTCGTGATGGTGGAGGTCGCGTGGGAGGGCGGCCGCGAGCTGTTCACGGCCTTCGGCGAGCGGGGCGTTCGCGCAGAGGAGGTCGCCGAGAGCGCCGCCCGCGAGGCTCTCGCGTTCAAGGCCACGAGCGCCCCCGTCGGGGAGCACCTGGCCGACCAGCTCCTCGTACCCATGGCGCTCGGCGCCGGTGGTCGCTTTCGCGCGAGCGTGAAGAGCTCACACCTCGAGACGAACGCTTGGCTCATCAATCGCTTCTTGGGCGACGGCGCGGTGACGCTCACCGCGGAGGCAGAAGAGACCGTCGTCGTTCAGGTGCGCGGCCGCTGACGCGCGTGCGCGTGGCGCGTGTTACGGAGGTGCCTCCAGGCGGTGCGCGTGAACGCCCATGCGCTCGGCAGCGCAGCCGGCGACGCGCGCCGAACAAGCAGCACGGATGCGCGGCGCGATCTCCGGCAGGCGCACCGACAGGAACGCGCCCGTCGCCTCCTTGGAAGACGCGGCGAGCTGGTCGAGCGACGCGGCCTGCACGCGCAACAGATCGGCGCCGCGCGGCTGAAGAACGAGCCCGACGCGCGCTGCATCATGGGCGGAGGCGAAACGTCCGGCGCCACCGAGCGCCATGGCCCATTCGGCAAAAGCGCCATCGTCGCGGGGCGACACGCGGGCCACGGCGCCGTATTCCTGTGCCGCATCGGCGAGGCGCCACTCGGTCTTGTGCGCGTCGCCGCGCAAGCGCGCGACCGCGGGGTGATGACGAACGAGCTCGTCGGCTTGTGCCGCCGCCGAGAGCGCGTCGGCGGCGCGCCCTTCGCGGAGCGCAAGGCGGGCTTCCGCCGAGAGCACGATGGCGCGTTCCCGGTCGGTCCGCGCCAGTGTACGCGCGCGCCAGCGGGTGCGGCGGCCTCATGGACCGCCTCGGAGACGCCGCGCAACAGCCCAAGCCCGCGAGCGACCTCGCCGTCAAAGTCCAAGGGGCGAGCGCCCACGAGCGGCACGCGAACCTCGGCGAGCGTCGTCACCGGTTGCATCACGCACGGATCGAGGCCGCTTTCGCGACGGAAGCGAGCGCCCCTCACGGTCTTCGATTCGCGGCAGGCGACGTCGCGCAGCGCCGGCGTGCGGCTGCGATGACGAAGCTTCACGAGCGCGGTCAGGCGAGCCCGCGGAACGCCCTGCGGCAGCTCGCCGGCGAACCGAATGACCGCGGCGTCACGCGGCGGAATCGTGGCGTCGAAGACCGTCGTTCGGAAGAGGTGCGTCTCACGCTCGAGCAAACGCGCGCCGCTATCGCCGGCCGCGTGAGAAGCGAAGACGTGCGCGCCCCCCAGACCGGTCGCTTCGTGCTCCAACCCGGCGCCAAGAATGAGGCCCCCGTCCTCGCCGACGATGCTCACCTCGAGCCACGTGTCCTGCGCGTCGCGAACGCCGCCGGGAAAGTTGTGTCCAACGCCAAGATTTCGCACGACAACGTCGAGTTCGATGCCGCGCTCGGTCGAAGGGGTGGTCAGGGCGACGACGTGCATGCCCAGAGCGGCGCGCATGCGCGCAGCGACCGCGCGCGTTGTGGCGTCGTCGCCGCGCATCGCCGCCAGGTAGGTGTGTCCGCCAAGGAATCGATGGGAGCGGACGCGCCCGTCTTTCGAGGCGGCGTCGCCGAGGCGTGTGGCTTCCGTCGGCATATGGCAACCGCGGCAGTCGGTTTCCGGCAGGTCCTCATCGACGCGCTCCGCGAGACTCCGGCGTAGACGCTCCGCGCCCACGGCGTCGCGTCGTCTTGTCCCACGAGCGCGTGCGGGTTTCCGCTCGGTCCGTCGAGGAAGGAGCGGTGGCAAGTCACGCACAACGTCACCGATCGCAAGAGCGGCGGCGCGGTCCGCTCCTTGTGGGCGCGCAGACTCTCCGCGTCGCCCTCACGCGGCAGTGGAATGTCGCGCGCGTCGAGGGTCCAGGCGCCGTTGCCCACCACGTCGACGGCCGAGAAGCCGTGGCAAGAGCGGCACGAGATGCCGGCGTGCGCGCGCCGATCGCTCGGCTCGACCGGCCCGTCGAGAGCGCCATCGACGAGCAACGCGATGTCGTGACAGCCTCCACAGACGCGCGTCGCCGCTGTGCCTCGTTCGCGCGCGAGTCGCTCAACGGCGACTCGATACAGCGGATTGTCGAAGGAAGCGTGACCGTGGGCGCTGGCCCGGAAGCCGTCGGCGACGTCTTCGTGGCAACCTTCGCACAGGGCAACATCCGCGAGGCGCGCACCGAGCGTCGCCGCTCCGGGGTGAACCTCACGCTCCGTGACGCGTCCCATGGCCGGCAGGAGGTCTCCCGGCGTAGGTGGCAGTCGAGCCGCGGGCGCCGGCAAAGAGGGCGCACGTGGCTGCAGCGCGACGCTGCGGCGCGCATCGTCGTCGCTCGTCGAACCGCACGCCGCAAACGCGACAAGCGCGGCGGCCGTGAGCGCCGAGGTCGTTCGCCTCACGGCCTCTTCGCCGAGCGACGCTTCGCGAAGGCGAGCGCGACGAGCGCCGAGAGCGCCCAGGGCGACAGCGACGCTGATGCCGGCGCCGTCGCGCACCCGGCGCAGCCTCGCCCTTTGGCCTCCGCTCCCGGCGACGTCGGCGAAGCGCCCGAGCCGGTCGCCGTCGCGACGCGCTGCGCCGCGCCGCCCGCCTTCTCGATGCCGAGCTCGGGCACCGACTCCATCACCATCGACGTGAGCTGCACCTGGCCCCGCGGCGCGAAGGCGGCGTTGGTGAGGCTCGTGGGCTTGTTCTGCAGGGCGCCACCGGGCGGACCGCCCCACACGCCGCGGCGCGGATTGTTGCAAGCGACGGCGCCGGTCCACGGGTGCCGGATGATGTACCGACCTTGGAAGTTGTTCATGCCGCCGGGCGTCGCGCCTTTCTCGAGGCCGTTCGCTTGCCGCATTTCTCGGCCGCCAGCGATGGGCGGCGCGGCACGGAAGACGAGGTCTTCGCCCACGGCGTCTTTGGTGTAACGCGCATGCAATCGCGTCAAAACGAAGCCTCCGCCACCCCAAGGCCGGCGGCCGAGCCTTGTGGGCATCGGATTCATCGGACCTCCCGGTCGCGTTTGAGGCGGCGCGACGACAGGTGACTCACGGCCTGGCGACGTGGGGCTGCCCTGCGACGACGGGAGCGCGTCGGCCCCCAGCGTCGTCAGCTCGTTCGGCGTCAGCGCTGGCGTGGGGCACGGATCGCACGACGACGCGTCCCACGAGTACTCGGTGACAACGGCCTTCGGCGTGCGCTCCACGGTGCGATCGAAGAGCGCTGTGTAGAAGCCACCGAAGCGCGTGCGGACGTCGTCGGCCACCTCGATGTTGGTCGGGATGGTCACGTTCGGGTAGTTCGCCACCTCGTAGCGCTGCGCCCGAGCGAGCACGTTGACGATGAGGTCCTGCGTGCCCTTGGAGTTCATGAGTCCGAGGCGCACCGGTAGCGAGAACGTCTCGGTGTCGTAGTGAAAACGGAGCGGCGAGAGCGTGACCATCCCGTCTTCGAACTTCACCTTCTTGGCGTCGACCTTTGCCACGAAGAACTTGCTTCCGGACTGCACGTACGGCCGGAGGTACGCCTCGGCGCCCTCGGGGATCTTGTACTTCTCTTGGCGCAGCCAGGCGTCGAGACCAGGAAGGTCCTTCGCGCTCAAGATCACGATCTGGTACTCGCCCACGGTGAATTCGGCCTCCACGGTGACGCCGAGGTCGCTCTTCTCCCGGGCGGGCAGCGGCGGCGCGCGGCGCCATACCGGGCGGTCCCCCACGACCTTTTGCCTCCTCGAGGGCAGCGCAGGATCTTGCTCCCAGTATTCGACGAGGCGCGGCGCCGTCAGCGCATCGATGCGATCGAAGATGGCCCGGGGCAGCGTCTTGACGTTCTCTTCTTGGAGCACGATGGGAACCGGCACCACCATCGCGAAATCGCCGGTAGGGCCCTGGTAGTTGTTCTGCATCGAGCACAGTCCGAGTGCCTTCGCGCATGAGCAGACCTGCGTCGCGTTGTTGAAGAGCTTCGCGTCAGCACCGCTGACGTAGAAGCCGCAGAAGGCCTCGGCGCGGGGAGCGAGGAGGCTGAAGGCGGCGAGGCAAGCGGCAGCAAATGTGGTCTTCATGGACTCTCCGAGGATCGCGGGCGGTGACGGCGGCGGTTTGCGCGGAGACTATCACCCGCCCCCGCGGGCCGGCGGTTCCCGCGACCCTCGGAATCGGTGATACGAGCGTCACCGACCTACAGATGGATGCGCCTCTGTCGGGCGGCGCTTCACCTTGACGTCGACAAGTTTGGCGGCGTCGAGGGCGAAGCACCGAGAGGTACGTTGCGCCGGACATCGCGAGAGCATGCCACGGCAAGGTTGAGCTTTGCCCAAACCACGGCCCTGGCGCCGAGGCGCGAGTCACAGGGCGATCAAACGAGCCGTGACCCGAGAAGTCCCGCGCGTGTCCTGATTCGTGATCACGACGGCTCCCTCGCTCGTTGCGGATCACCGCCAGCGGCAACGGGCCGGGGACGAATCGGCGAGGGGACGCTGTCGATGTCGCGCCGCTCACCCAAACGCAGCGCCCTGCACCGGTCACCCTGGCTCCCGAACCGAAGAGCACGTCCAGTATTCCCAAGGTCATGCCCCCATTCACCCCAGACGCGCCCGCGCGCGCGACCAACGCCCGCGCGCGCACGCACGGCCCGCGGCCCAGCCGCCGCCGGGCCGGCCGACGCGTGCGTGCGCCCCCGCTCCCCCGCCCCCCCGCCTCCTCGGTGCGCCCGTCGTCCCCGGCGCGTCTCGCCCCCGGGCCGCCCGGCCGGCGGCCTCCCCGCCGCGCGCGTTCGGCCCCCCGCGCCCCCCTTCGCCCTCGCGGCGCGGCCTGGCTCCTGCTGCCACCCCCGTCCCGCTGCGCCGCCCCCCCCCCCCGCCCCCCCCGCCCCCCCGCGGCGCCCCCCGACCCGCCGGCCGCCCCCCGACCCGCCGCGCACTCCGCCCGCCCCCCCCCGCCCCGGCTCCGCGCGCGCCCCGCTCGTCGTCGCCCGTCGCTCCGCGCGCTCCCGCGCCGTGCCCGCGCCCGCGCGCCCCCCCCGCCTGCGTCGGCGCGGCGCCCCCTTGTGCGGCGGCCCTTCGAACCCGAATCAGGTGATACGACCGTCGCCTATGACGACGATTCGCGAAAGTGTCCTCGCTCGACGCCCTCCGCCGTGAGCTCCGTGAGCTTTGGCGTGGGCGCCGAGGCACCGGATGTTTCCTCCTCCGGCGCCTGGCGGTACGCGCCCACGAACGGCGGCGAACGGGCTCGCTCTCCGCGAGCTTCAAGGCGTTCCTCGGCGACTGGCCAGCGGCTGGTCAGCGCGGCTTCATGAGGGCTTGTCGCTTTAGGCCTCCGCCGACGCGAGACGGAGCTGCTCTTTCGTGAAGGCCTCGGCGAAAGATCCTCGCGGCGCTCCCCCGATCTCGTACCCGTCCACGAGCTTCGCTCGCTCAGCGCGCGGGCCCGGTCCCAAGGATGCTCTCGCCGCGCGATCGACTCGTCGTCCCCTTGGCGTCGACGGCCGCGGCAGCGCCGTCTTCGATGAGCGCTCCGTCACCGACGGCGGAGCCCTCCGTCGCTCGTCGTGAATACGTCTGGGTGCGGCGCTCGTGGCCGAGCTTCGCGGCCCTGCTCGACGACGCCATCGGCGAGGCGCAGGCCGAGCTCGACAAGCGCAAGGGACTCGCGGCAGCGACCGCCAGGGCAGAGAAAAGGGCGCCGGGAAAAGGGCCACAAGGCGAACGCGGGCGACGAGGCGCGAAGCTCGTCAAGCAGCGTGTCGTCGAGATTCGCCCGTCGAAGGCGGCGAAGAAGAAACCGGCGACGAAGAAGGCACCCCCGGTCGCTTAGAAGCCGGCTGTAAAACGCGACAAGCCCGCCAAGGCCCCGAGGCCTGCGAAGAGAAGCCGGCCCCCAAGAAGTCGCGACGCTAGGCGACGGCGACGACCGCGACCTCAAAGCGCCGAAAACGCCTCTCCTTGCGCGGGCCTGTGCCGATGCCAGAGCAGCGCGATGAGTAAACTTTCGACGCTTGCTCGCGTGTTCGTTTCCGCCCTCGCCCTCACCGCCGTCGGTTGCAGCGACGCGGACACCGAAGAAGACGCGACCGAGTCGGCGGAAGCTGAGCTCACGGGCACGTCGCGAGCCTTCGTCGGTCAATACCGGCGCTTTGGCAGGGGCACCGACTACCTCGACTACGCGGCCCTCGATCTACGCGGGCGGCTCTGGGAGCTGGGCCCGCTACGAGGCCGAGGACCGATATGGCGCTCACGGGTTCGCTGATCATGTGACGTTCGCCGTGCACGAAGCGCCGAGAAGGGCAAGTGGCGCGTCACGGAAGTACCGCGGCAAGTCGTCCTTGAAAGCTCGCCCCGACGCTGGCGGCGAGCGCTCGTACGATCGCGCGAAGCGCGACGGGCGGCGTCACGCTCACGCGGAGCGGGAGCACCGGTGAGCTTGCCGCCTACGGGCCGCCCTGCAACCTCGTCGACTGCCAGCCCGGGCATGGTCTGCCGCGAAGACCAAGGCGTCGACGTCTGCGTGCCCAGCGATCCGTGCATGACCGTGCGGTGCACCGCCAGCACGCACTGCGAGCCACTCCGGCAGGCGGCGCTCGCTGTTCAAACGTGAGCCCCTGCGCCGCGATGCTCTGCGGCCCCAACACCACGACCGTCGAGGAGAACGGGCAAGGCGTCTACAAGCCCGCCACGGCGTGCGTCAAGACCGGCTTCTCCGGCGCGGATCTGCGCCGCGCAGGCGCGCGTCGTCACGTGCAACTGGCGCCCCGGATACGCGTGTTACCAAACGGCCGTCTGCGCGAGGTTGGCGCCAACGGTCAGTGCGGCTTCCGGCAAACGGCGCTCACGGCCTACCTCTCGAACCCCCCTGGCGTCACTCGATCGTCAAGGTCATCTCCGCGAACTCGGTCGGGCGGCGGCGGCTCCGACGTCCCGAGTTCGACCTCCGCTCGAGGTCCGTGAGGGTGCAGCCGGAGGCGCTCTTCGCGTAAGACCGGGTGTCGGCGCTCTTTCCTTTCCGGACGCGACGACGCCCGTCCGGGCACTCGGGGCCCGTGTGCTGGCGTAGGTGGGCGCGCCGCCGCAGCTCGACAAATCGTTGAAGCCCACGCGCTCTGTGCGTCGCGTCGCCTGTAGTAGGCCGCGAGGCAACGTCAGGCAGGCAACGGTAGACCCCGTCTGACGCGCGAGCTGAGGGCTGCGGATGGCGTCCTTGAGCGTGTCTCGGACGTCCACCCTTCGCTCGAAGGTCTCGACGGCCACGGGGACCTCAGCCTGGACTACGACGACCTTGCGCGCCGCGGGCCTGGCCCGTCGGCGCAAGGCCCCCAGCGTGCCCTGCGAAAGGCCGCGGGCTGGACCTCCGCCCCAGCGCGAAGAGCGCAAAGCCGCCGTCGGCGCCGTGGCGACGCAGCTCGCGCCTGCCTTCAAGAAGACGCCACCATCGGCGGGGTGTGCGGCGCCGATGTCATGGAACTGCATCACGTTGGGGCACGAAGGAACGAAGCGGCGCGCCACCTTCGCGCTGGCCGGGCACAAGGGCGAACGTCAGCTCACTCGTGCGCCGTCGGCGCAAGCGCAAAGCCTGAGACGTAGGGTGACGCTGGTGTGCGGCGAAAGGTGCCATCGCTCATCGGCCAGAACGTGCGGGGCTCGCCCGGGCGTCCTCGAAGGTCGCGAAGGTGCGGCTGCCGTCGTCGCCGTCGTAATAGACGGCGTTGAGCGCGGCGCCCGCCGGGAACGCGCGTCTCTTTGAACGCCACGAACTCCGCCGGGGGCACTTGAAACCTGAACGCGTAGGTCGTATTCGGTGACGCGGGCGACGCAGTGCAGCTCGGGCCGTCTTTGACGTAGAGGCAGGATGGCCGCGCTCCACCATCCCAGCCGCCGGTCCGCCAGACTCGGCCTGTAGCTTAGACGCGGGTCTTCGGGCAGTGCACGCGTCCCGCGTCGGGGACGTTTTTTTTTTTTTTTTTTTTTTTTTTTTTTTTTTTTTTTTTTTTTTTTTTTTTTCCGCCGCGTGCTCTGGTTTGGGCCGCGCACGACGTGTAGCTCGCGACGCGCTGCGTACAAGCCGCGTCGGCGTAGAAGAAGAAGACGGCGGCGGCGGACGGCAAGCGACAGCGGACGCCGTCTTGCGCGAAGCTGCTGCACGTTGCTCGGCTCGCCCGTTTGCCTATCGAAAGGCCAGGCGCGGTGGCGAAAACCGTCGGCGCTGTTAAGTGCGGGCGCGACGCGTGTTCTGCTCCGGTCGGCGAAGGGATCCGCAACTATCGCGTCGGCGGCATCAGGCGCATCGCCGCGTCGGCGTGGAAGAACGTCGCCATCGGCTCCACCGTCCGTGGGGATCGACCGAGCTACCGTCGCGGGATCGTCTTCGCAGGAGGCGAGCGCAGGAGTCCCAATCGGGAAAGGCGCGAAGGAGAAGCCGCATGCTCCGGTATCGCCTTGGCGCGCAGCTCCGCCAGTCGCCGCGCTAACGGCACAGCGCCACCGAACGGCCAGTCGCCGCGAGAGTTCCGCGCAGCAGCTACTTCAGGATCTGCATCAGGCTCACGGTGAATCCAGGCCGCCGAAGTTGATCATCCCGGCGCCGGGCACCTGCACGACGCAGAGCTAAACTTTCGTATGCCTTTCTTGCCTCGCCGTCCCGGCGAGCGATCTCGGCGCCCGTACTCGTGGTAGCTCGTCGCTTCGCCGGCGGGCTTCGCCACCTTGATGACCTCCTCGAGCGCGCAGCGAAGCCCGCTCGCGGGCCACGAGGTCGGCTGCGAGATCGGTCGTTTCTGGAACGGGTTCTTCTCGTTGCACGCCGATCAAGCCTTCGCCGGAACCTTGGCGGGTCGAACGCCACGGCTACGTCATCGGCGACGGTGGGGTCGAAATGCATCGGCAAAGAGCGCCGGCTGCCGTTCTGCAAAGAGCAGGTTGGCGTACGACATCGCGCGCGCGTGCCGTCGCTCTCGGCGTTCATGATGCGCATGACGCGATAGCCGCACGCTCGAAGGCCGCGGCGATCTTGTCGAGCGTGGGCTTTCGCCCAGCGCAGGTCAGCGGTGCCTCGGCCCAGGGCAACGGCCGTCGGATGTTCCGACGATGGCGCAGCTTCTTCCCAACGACCTTCGCGGGAATGTCGACGTGCGCCAAATCATCTCTCGCCGGGCAGCGGGTCCAGCCACTCGATGTCCTTCGCGCCGAGGGTGCGACGCAATTCCACTTCCACCTCGGCTTTGCTCTTTGGCTACTATACCAAAGGGATTTTCGTCGTCGAGAAGAGCGTGCCGTCCTCAATCGATCATGATGTTGCCGCCCTCGAGCGTGAGGGCCGACTTCGACACCTTCATCCGCCGATGCCCTCCGGCTGCCTTTTCGGCCGCCGGCCCCGTGCCCTCCATCACGTCGTGGGTGAAGCGAACGGTCTCCTTCGGCGACATAAAACTGACCACCATCAGGAAGAAGTCGCGCGCCCAGTTGAGTCTCTACGGCCGCGTTCCCGTGAACGAGGCGCTTCGCCAACGATCTCAGACGCGAACCGCGCGTCGAGAAGCGCGCCGTCAGGCGGGCGTCGCCGTCCTTCGCGCGCACCGGCGTCACGATGTCGGCGAACGACAAGGCGCTGGGGCCAAGGTAGTGGACCTTGACGTCGGCGAGGACCGGGTCGAGAAGAAGCATCGCAAAGAGCGTGTAAAGTGGAGCTCGTTGATGCCCGCGAACAGGTCGGCGTTCGACAAGACGACAACCTCGGCGGGCGCCGTCTCGGGAACAAGAGCCCCGAGGGCCTTTCCTTCGAGGGCGTCTTCCGACGGCGTGGACTCCTCGCCTGTGCCGCCAGCGCAAACCAAGAGCGCCGGGAGTAGAAACGTTGCTAAGCGGCCGAGAGCCTCGCGGCGTCGCCGACGCACTCGGCGTGCCAACGAGGTAAGGGCAAAGCGCGCGAGTCTCGAGCCAGGCGCCTGGGCAAATCGGGACTTTCTCGCTGGATCTTGCCCGTCATAAGTCGACCGCTTGGCCGCCGGCTGCAGATCGACCCTGAAAACAAGTACAGGCGTGCCCCTCCGCCCGCGCCGCCCGTCTTGCGATCCCCGTCAGGCATTCGCGGGTGGCATCGCGCGCATGAGTGCGCCCTCCAGCTTCTTCCTACTGTGGCCATCAACGGCAAGCGTCTCTGGCAGTCCCTCGCATGGACCTCGCGCGCATCGAGCGCAACCCAGAA
>JADJCA010000005.1 GCA_016703425.1 Myxococcales bacterium | reverse complement strand
AGTGACAAGTGGACGTTATGAGCGGCGCGGACGCCAAGCTGAACAGCATCATGAAAAACGAACTCACACATGTTTCCCGCGCCCGGCGCTCCACCGTGCCCCTCGAACAAGCCCACGTGGGCATCGACATCGGTCGCGTCATCATGGCGGCGTCCGACGAAGGCAGACGCGCCGACACCTCCTTCCTCAGCGCGAGCGACGAGGAAACATGCTGACGCCTCCCAACGACAGAGCCTTTGCCGTCATCCGGCGCATCGTCCAGGCCGCAAGGCCGCGAAAAACTCGTCTCCAAGGCTGGCCCTCGCATCCAGGCCCTCACCCGGCGCTGGCTCACGCACTGGCGCTGAGGCCGAGACCGGCGTCCCCATGGCGAATGTCTTCTTCTGCCGCGAAGCGCCGCGACAAGGCGACCCACGCCAAGCACCTGAAGCTGACGCACTTCATCGACGATCGCCTTGGCGTGCTCGAGCACCTTCGCGGCGTGGTGCCGAACCTCATCCTCTTTGGCTACCAGGGCCCGCGCGCGGCGATCCCGCCCTGTCCACCACCTGCGAACGACAGGCCGCTGTGAAGGTCGCGCTCTGAGGATGGCCAGCAACCTCGCGCGTGACTCGGCGCCGCTACGGAAAACGATGAACCCGCGACGGCACGTGCTCCGTGAATTAAACGCCGTTGGCGCACCGCATTGCGGCTACGTGCCCTTCGCCATGGCGTCGGCATGAACGTGGAGCACCACCGCGACGCCGCGGCGTTGGCCCCCGTTTTCGCCGTGGCCTCGTCGAGCGAGATGCACGTGGTGACGTTCGCCCTTGATGAGACCCTCGCACGGATCGCGTCGACGAATCGCCGCCGGGATCCGTGAAAAACCACGGCGGCGGCGGCGCCGCCGGAAGCGCGAGGTCGATGGCGACGGAGTAACCCTGATTCGCGCCCGGATGCGTTCACCGGTATCGTCGAAGGCGAAACGTTGCTTGTCGCTCGTGCGCACAAGCTCCGCAAGATCATCGCGTGAACGCGCGTTCGCCGCGGGCCGGCGCGCCAAAAAGGTCCTTCACGGCAATCCATCCGCCGTCCCGGCGCGACTCCGACGCTCTCCGGCTTGTGGCGGAGCACGAGCAACAACCACTTGCTGAGAGCGGACCCGTCGCGCGGCATCCACGGCGCGATGGTAGCTCGCGCTCGCTCCGTCACCGCAATCCGCGGTCCCGCGCGAAACGAGCCTTCTTTTGCGCGCGGTCCTTTGGTACGGTCGCTGGCTTTCCCGATGTCCGCGCGCCCGCACCGTCGTCCTTCTCGGGGCGCAACGCACCGACCCCTCGCTCGGCACGACCGTCGCAGCGCGCGGCATCACGGGAAGTTCGCGCTGGTGACGGCTGGCTAACAGGAGCGCGAGCCAGGAGACGAAGGCTCTCGGCGCACCTCGCGGGACGGGCGGGGTCAACCTGCGCTTACGCGCCCGGGCCGAGGAGGAGGTCTTCACGCGGCGATCCGGGCTATCGGCGGCTTACCGCGAGCGCCAACAGCGCTTGTCGCAACGCCAGGACTTCTACCGCATCGGGCTCGAACACGCGCTCGATGCCGATTGCGTGATTCGTCAGCGTCGCGCGCCGCCGCACGTCTCGAGGAGACCACGGCGTCGATCGCTGCCGTTCGCGCCCTCGACGACTGGCACCTGGCGCTGCGCCGAGATGCACCGCGCCTTCGAGGCGAGTAGGATCTCAAGAACCGTCCGTCAGTGCGGCGACAACGCGAGCAACTCGGGGCTCTTGGCTGGCTGCGGGCCATCGCCATCGCCGGCGGTCACGTCGCGACGCTCGTCAATCGCCTCACGCTCTTCGTCGCCGGCTTAAACTCGCCGACACGAGACGCTCTTCGCGTGGTCCGGCGGCGCCATGGCCATCACCGACCGCATCGTGCTCTTCCCGACGACCCGCCGCAGGGGCCCGGCGCCAGCAGATGTGCTGACGTCGGTCTCGGCCTCGCGTCAGGCGTGGTGGCGTTGCCGGCGCCCGAGCAACGACTACCGTCTCGACCGGCAGCATCGCGTCACGGCGATGGTGCGTCGCTTCTCGCCGGCGCGATGCGTCGCCTTGCCGGCGCGTTCACGTGACGTGGCGACGGCCACCGGTGCGTACCGAGGGCGTCGTTGCGCTTCGCGGGGACGGAGGGCACGAGACGCTCGTGGCCGACGCAGCGAGGAGGACCGACCGCGTGACGACGCCGCTCGCCATCGACGCGTTCCACGCGGAAGGCGCCGACCGCGCCAAAGGCGAGGCCTTCGTGAAGGACCGCAGGTTTCCCCTCGTCGAAGGGTCGCGGGTCACCTTCGTGTGGCTCGGCAAAGCCGACGCCGTCAAGCGGGTGCACAGGATCTGCGGCCTCGAGTCGCAAACGGCGCTCACGCACGTCCCAGGCAGGCGTCTCACTACCTCACCGTCGGATCACGAGCGTTCGCGCGTCGAATACAAGCTCGGGGATCACAAGGGCGGCCACCGCGACTGGTTCCTGGATCCGCTCAATCCGAACCGCGCTCGCGATCCCTTTGGCGCCAACTCGGTCCTCAGAGCGGGGCTACGAGCTGCCCGTTTGGACCACCTTCGATCATGGCTCGCGCCGGGACCTCGAGCCCTTCGGGGATCGAGCGAGGCGCTCGGCGGCACGCGCTCAGGGCGGATCTGCGTGCCGCCGCGATTTCGGAAGAGCCGCGTCTATCCGCTCTTGGTGGTGCACGACGGGAGCGACTACCTGCGCTTCGCGTCGATGAAGACGGTCTTGGACAACCTGATCCACCGCCTCGAGGATCCCGACGTCATCGTCGCGTTGACCGATTCACCGGATCGCCTTCGCGAATGTGCCAACGACGGAAATCACGCGCTTCATCACCGAAGGGCTCGTGCCGCATCTGGCGTCGCGCTTCCCCTTCGTGACCGCCCCGACGCGCGGTCTCCTCGGCGCGAGCTTCGGCACGATCGCGGCCTTCTCCACGGCGTACCGGTACCCGGGCTATTGGGGTCGGCTCTTGCTCCAGTAGGGGTCGTTCCTTTCGCGGACGTCAGCGAAGCGCGAAACATGGCCCGACGTTCGATCGCGTCGTTGAGTTCGCCCAGACCGCTACCGCGCCGAGCCCGACGGCCCTCGGCGAACGCGTCTTCGCGAGCTGCGGCGTCTACGAAGCTCATCTACGAGAACCGGTCACTGGTGCGCCTCTTGTCAAGACAGGCATGCGGGTGCGCTTCACGGAATCGCGCGACGGCCAGGCTGGGAGAACTGGCGCGACCGCTTGCGCGAGGCCTCGTGGCTCCTGCCGGGGCCGCTGAGTGCTCGTCTACGAATGACATGACGCTCGCGAGGCGCGCTGCGCTCGCGCGCCTGGGGCGACTCTTTCCCGCCGCGACGTGAAAGTCAAGTCTTGAGCGCCAGGTTCACCCGCGGACCGGGAAAATCAAGCGTGGATCGGTCGTTGCCTTTCGTGACTTGTGCCGATCTTGCTCTTCTTTCTCTTCCTGCGCTTCAAGGGCTCCGGCGGCAGGCCGTCCCGTGGTCTCAACCGCGCTGAGCGTGCCGCTCAATGTGTCGCCTAGGATCAGGCGGCTCGTGAGCTCTCGACTGCCTCCGGGATGCCTTTGTACCCGACGAGAGCGCGACGATGCCGCCGATGGCGCAGGTGGTGTCGCGATCGCCGGGCCGCTCACGGGTGACCAAAGGGCGGCTTCGAAGTCGTCCATGTGACGCTGCGCACCAAAGTGAGAACGGCACCGTGTCGGAGGGAGATAACGCGACTGCCGCTGCCGGGGAGCGCTGCCGCCGGTTCCGGCGGTTCGGAGAGAAGAACCGCCGCGCCTGCTCGGTGCCGTCTCCGCGTTGCGCCCGCCGGCGTGCGCTCTGCGATCTGCGCGAAAAACTGCGCCGCCGCAAAGGCCTCTCCGTCGCCGCGTCGCGCCGCGAAGACGCCGTCGCCGAGGCGACGGCAATAGCGCCGGCAGCGTTCCGGGTGCGCATGCGTCGGCTCGGCGGACGCGCGCGCGTTTTCGACCACGGCGTCGAGGTCTTTCGAGAAGAATCGCCGACGAGCGCCGAGAGCGCATGGCGCCGCCGTTGCCCATCGAGCCCTGTCCGTCGAACGGTTCGCGCGCCACCTCGTTCCAAGGTGCGCCGTCGGCGAGCTTCGCCAGGATGTCGTGGGCCGCGCCGCCGTAACCGCGCCGCCGGATCGGCGCGGTAGCGTTCTCGAAGCGCCGAGCCAGCGCGCCGCGATCGATGCGGCCGCGATCGAGGAGCACCTCGTAGATCGAGAGGGCCATGGCCGTGTCGTCGGTCCAGTGCCACGGCTCCCGCGGCATGGCGCGCTGCTCGATGAGCGACTGGACGGTGGCGGGCGAGCCGAAGAAGCGCTCCCCGAAGGCGTCGCCGATGGAGAGACCTTCGAGCGACAGGCGGGCGAGACCGAGGGGCGAGAGCGGTCGTGAACGCGCGCGGTCTTCCGGTGCGATGTCGAAGAGGGAGGCCTTCGCGGTCGTCATAACGTGTCCTTTGCAGCGTTCGGAGAGGGGGCGCCTGTGTCGGGTGAAACGGTAGACCAGGGCTGGCTTCCGAAGCCGTGAAAAGGCGCTTGCCGGCAGCGCGCACGACGACGCCGTCTTCGGGAGGCGCTCAAACTTGCGGCGGAAGTTCCTGGATCGAGGTGCGTGCCCAGGGCAGAGCGTGCACTTGCCGCAGCTCTGGATGGTGAACGTCTTCGGCACGAGGCTTCTCGCGATGCTCGGGCCGTCGATGCGCGCGGCAACATGGGCCGTGGCGCGTTCGATGATCTCCGCGTGGTCGAAGGCGAGGCTCAAGCTGCCCATGGCCGAGCCGATCGACGGCGTGCCACTCGGCCACGGCGGCGTCGCCACCGGCGTGCACGAGCGGCACCAGGTCGGGCCGAATCAGCGCCGTGTAGGCCACCGTGATGACGCGCATGCGCGGATCGCGACCGGCGCGACTGAAGGCGCCGACCTGTTCGAGGAAGACGTCGTTCGGGTGGAGGCTCGTCTCTTCTTGGAGCTCGCGAGCGGCGGCAGCGGCGAGGTCTTCGCCCTGATCCTTGTGGCCGTCGCCCACGCGCACGAAGCCGCCGGGCAAGGCCCAAGCGCCCTTGAACGGGTGCTCTCCGCGGCGCACCAAGAGCACGCGCAGCTCGCCGTCGAGGATGCTGAAAGCCACGATGTCGACGGTGACCGAAGGCCGCGCGAAGTCCCCGGGTCGGTAGCGGGCGAGGAACGCCGCTTCGTCGGGCCCAGCGGAGCGAGCGGTGGACTTGCGGGGAGGGGCAGGGGAGGGGCGCTTGCGGTCGCGGTTCATGGGAGGAGGCGAGAGAAGGCCACGCGGAAGGCGTGGGCCGTGACGACGGGCATGAGCAACACGTTGCGAAGGCAAGATCGAAAGCCTGAGAAGTAGACCGCCGAGCGGCGGTCCGCGGCGAGCGCCTTCGCCAGGGCCCGAAGGTGGCTTGGCCCGGCGAAGCTGACGCGACGTCCGTTGCTCCGATCGTAGAGCGCCGCAACCAGGTTCGACGGGAGCCCGCCCTCGCCGTGCAGCGCGCCCACCCAGGCCCCCACGATGGCGGCGGTAGAGTCCGTGTCGCCACCGGCGCGGATCACCTGCGCGATGGCAGCGCCGGGCTCGTCCCCCAAGCGTACAAACGCGAACGTGGACAGCGCGAGCGTGTGAAGGACGAAGCCCGAGTTGCCGAGGCTCGCGCCGGCCGCGTCGGCGGTCGTCTCCGGAGGGAGTGCCAAGGCCGCTTCGATGGCTCTCTGCAACGACTCGTCGTGGACGCAGGAGATGGCGGTGCGCGCGAGAGCCTCGCGATCAGCCGCGCCGTCATGCCCCGCAGCAAGCGACGCCAATTCGGCGACGTAGCGTGCTCCTTCGACGGCCCTCGCGTCCCGATGGGTCACACGGGCCACGGCGTCGGACCAAGCGCGCCGTCGCTCGGTGTCTCCATGAAAGAAGACGCCAACGATCGCCGCTCGCATCGCGGCGCCGTTGCCGGCCGAATTGGCTCCTGATGGCTGAAGGCCCACGGCGATGCGCAGGCAGGCCTTCAGGGTGCCAAGGCCGATGCCCCACGGGAGGCGCAAGAACCAGCGGAGCAGTTCCTTCCGGAAGCGCGCGACGAAGCGCGCCGGGTCGCCGTTCGCGTCGAGCAGACTCTCCGCGACGAGCGCGGTCTGCTCTGTGTCGTCGGAGACGACGCCTGCGGCGCCAAGAAAGCGGTACCGCCGGAAGTCGGGAAAACGGCGCGCGACGGCGCGCGCTGACATGCCTTCCGACGGCAGACCCAAGGCGTCGCCGACGGCCGTGCCAAGCAGCACGCCCGCCAAGCGGTCCTCGAAGTCTGTCACCGGAGGGGACGCACGCACGAGAAAGAGTCTAGGTGACTCTAAAGAGTTGCAAGGACTCTTTCTCTTGCTACATCTGATCGATGCCGCATTCGTCTTCTCCCATCTCGCGCGAAGAGCGCGTGCGTGGCGCGCTCTTGGGCCTGCTCGTCGGTGACGCGCTCGGTGTGCCCTACGAGTTTACGGCGCCCGAGGAGTTGCCGCCGATGGCTTCTCTCGAGATGACGCCGCCTTCGGACTTTCGTCGGGCGCACCGCTCGGTGCCCCCTGGCACCTGGTCCGACGATGGCGCGCAGGCGCTTTGCCTCTTGGCCTCGCTCCTCGACAAGGGGCACCTCGACCTCGACGACTTCGCGGCGCGGCTCCTCGCCTGGTATGAGCGGGGCGCCTTTGCGGTGGATGGCCGCGTCTTCGACGTCGGCGTGCAAACGAGCATGGCGCTCCGCGCGCTCATGGGCGGCGCATCGCCGCGCGAAGCAGGCCCGCTCTCGAGAAGCACAACGGCAACGGCTCGCTCATGCGCGCGTCATGCCGCTCGCGCTCTGGCATCGCGGCTCGGACCGAGAGCTCGTTCGCGACGCCTACGACCAATCGATCGTGACTCGCGGGCACGCTCGTTCGAAGGTTTGCTGCGCTCTCTATTGCTTGTGGTCCCGCGCGATCCTCGAAGAGCGACAGGACCCGTGGCGTCACGCCACGCGCGTCATGCGCTCGATGCTCGGCCGCGGGAGCGCAGAGGAAGAGGCCCTCGAAGAGCACATTCGCCCCGACGAAGCGGCCCGTGGCTCGGGCTCCGGCTACGTGGTGGATACGCTGCGCTCCGCGCGAATGGTGATCGACGAAGGGGGTTCCGTGGAGGTCACCTTGAAGCGCGCCGTGGCGCTCGGCCACGACACCGACACGACGGCGTGCGTCGTGGGCGGCATCGTCGGCGCCCGCGACGGAGCATCCGCGATCCCGGAGCGGTGGCGCGCAGCCCTTCGCGGGCAAGGGATCTTGCAGCCGCTGCTCGAGGCGCTGCTTCGCCGCGGCTGAGGGCGCCTCTCGCGGCGCCTGCAGCGTCGGTCAGTCTCTCGCGAGCTCCTCAAAGCGCTGGTGCAGGCGCGTGAGCCACGATTCGACTTCGTCTCGTTGGGGGTCCTCGCATTCAGCGACCAACGCCTTTGCGTACGACGCGAGCGAGGAATCGCCGACGCCGTTGGACTTCTCCGCGAGCTCGGCGGCAACTTCGCATGACTTCGCGACGCGTGCCGCGCCGGCCTTGGCCTGCCACGCCGGCGACAAGACCTCGTGGAAGGCACGCAGCGGCGGCGGCATCTTCGCGAGTCGTTCGGGCTCGCTCCGAAGACGAGGCGGCTCCGCACGCGGCGAGCAGTGCCAGGGTGAGCGCAAGAACCGGGCTTCGCATGGCGTCAGCGTAGCCGACCCTCAAGAGGTGGCGTGACCCTCAACGCGGAACGCAGCCGTGCGCCCCGCCTGACGCGCGGCGCCGACTCGGCGTTGCCGGTACAAGTCGGTGGACGCGGAGGGCCTATCGGCGACCAAGAATCCAGCACTTACGGATGGCATGGCGCCTGCTCAAGGAAGGACGTGACCGACGCGGAACGCCCGTCCGTAACCAAGTCCCATCGATCCACGACGCCTTCCACCTTCATCAGGAGAACAACCATGAACCACTCGACCCACGCAGCCTCCCTTGAGTCCCTCGACGAAGCTCTCCTCGCCGAGGTGGGCGGTGGAAATGTTCTCGGGGTCGGTATCGGTCTCGGCGTGATCGCCATCGGCGCGTCGGTCGCTTGCGGGATCGCCGGAGACAGCGGCGCGGGAGGCTCCTGCGCCGTCGTCAACGACCTCAGCCGTCGCCTTGCCGATTGGGTCAGCAGCTGGTGACGTGATGCCGAAAAGTCGCCTCGCGCCGGCCGAAGTTCTGGCCCGCGCAAGGGGCTAGGTGGCGGTCACCGCGGTGCGTTTCGTGTCCTGCGCCTTGCAAGCGTCGCCTATCATGCCGCGATGGCTCTCGTTCGATGCGCCGTCTGTCGCCGCCACGTCTTCCAACACGAGCCAGTCTGCCCCTTCTGCGCCTCGAACCTCGGCCCGCGAGCGGATCTCGCGCCCCCCGACCCTGATCCGTCGGGAATGCCGCTCGAACCCGTCTCGCGGCGCCGACGTTACGCCGCGGCGCTCGTCGCGAGCGCCTGCGCGCTCGGCTCCACGGCCGCGTGCGCGCCGTCGCAACCGGCCGAGTCGCCGAATCAGGAGGCCCTTCCCATCGCGACGGCTTCCGCAGCCCCGCGCCACGAGACCTCGGGGCCGCCGCCGCACGGCAACTCGAGCATGACGTTCGGCGGCCCTCCCGACGACGAACGGAGCCGCACCGTCACTCCCGTCGCGACGACCACCGCGACGACTTCGGTCCATCAGCCGCCTCCTCCGCCTCCTCCGCCCGACGAGCGCTGGCGTCGCCGCGGCGGACAGTGCGTGACGCAGGGCAACAGAGTCATCTGTCCGCCCTACGGTTGCGTCTTTCCCGACGAAGCCTGCGACGTCCTCCGCGCATGACTCGCGCGCTTGGCGACGACGCGCCAGGCGCTCATGGAGGCCCCGAGGCCGCGCCGCCGGCTGCCGCTCGCGGGCGCTGTCTCCACCGCGTCGGGGGCACAGGGGGCCCACGAGCCCCTCGCGGGCGAAGCTCGCGCAGTCGATGGCGCCTGCAGGCCGATCTACGCCGTCTGGGAGCTGACGCTAAAGTGCGACTTGCAGTGCCGGAACTGCGGCTCGCGCGCCGGGCTCGCGCGGCCCGACGAGCTCACCACGCGCGAGGCCATCGAGCTCGCGACGCAGCTCGCCGCCCTGGGCGTTCAAGAGGTCGCGCTCATCGGCGGCGAGGTCTATCTCCATGATGGCTTCGTCGACGTAGTGCGAGAGATTCGGCGCCTCGGGATGCAGTGCACCGTCGTGACCGGCGGTCGCGGCATGACCGAGGAACGCGCGGCCTCGGCGGCGGCCGCCGGCGTCCAAAGCGTGGCTGTCTCCATTGACGGCGCCGCCGCGACTCACGACCGATTGCGCGCGCACCAGGGCTCGTTTGCGGCCGCCGCCGCGGCCCTCCGCCGCTGCCGCGCCGCCGGAATGCAGGTCGCCGGCAACACGCAGATCAACCGCCTCAACATGCACGAGCTGCCGGAGATCCTCGCGCTGCTCACCGAGGTGGGGGCGCACGGTTGGCAGGTGCAGCTCACGGTTCCCGTCGGCCGCGCCGCCGATGAGCCTGAGATCATCCTGCAACCGCGTGATCTGCTGACGCTGTTTCCGCTGCTAGCGGCGCTCAAGGTGCGATGCGACGCGGCGCGCATCAAGCTCATGCCCGGCAACAACATCGGCTATTTCGGTCCCTACGAGGGGGAGCTACGGCACTTTCAGCCGGACGCACACCAGGGCTCCTGCGCCGCCGGAGTCCTCACGTTAGGGATCGAGTCGAACGGCGACATCAAGGGCTGCCCATCGCTCCCCACGGACTCGTGGGTTGGCGGCAACGTCCGAGAGCACTCGCTTCGTGACATCTGGGAGCGCGCACGCGCCCTTCGCCATGCGCGATCGAACGGCGAGCGAGCGCTGGGGCTATTGCGCCACGTGCTACTACGGCGACACCTGCCGGGGCGGCTGCACGTGGATGGCCACCGCACTCTTCGGGCGGCCCGGCAACAATCCCTACTGCCACCATCGCGTGCTCGAGCTTGCGCGCGTCGGGCAGCATGAGCGCGTGACGCGAGACAACGAAGCCCCCGGGCTTCCCTTCGACCGCGCCACGTGGAGTCTTGCCCTGGAGGAGCTCCAGTAGCAGAGGCTGAGCGCCTCCGTCATGGCAGCGTCGCGAGCCACGCCTCGAGCGCGGTCAACACGGTGCCGTCCCAAACGCCGCTCCCTGGCTCATGGAAGCTCTGGTGCAGGTTGTCGTGCCGCAAGAGGTCGTGGCCGAGCTGCGGCAGCTCGACGAACCTCCCGAGCGCGCCTGCCGCTTGCGCTACCGCGTGCCCCTCTTCGGGCGTGCACACCCAATCAAGGGCTCCGTGCAACACCAACAGCGGCGCCGTGATCGTCGACCACAGCCTCTGCAAGTCGAGGCGCTCGAGCTCCTGAAAGAACGACACGTGGCGTCCAAACATCGTCGCCCCGTGGCATGACGGTCCCTCGAGTCCGCCGAGCGCTGGCGCGCTGGCGAAGACGTCGGCAGGGGTCGCCCCCTCACGAAAGACACGTCGGTAGAGCTCTGTCCACGCAGCGACTTCGCTTTCGTCGGGCGCTCCGCGTAGTCGGCGCTGCCGCACCATCGCCTGCGTGATGCAGTCGCACCAACGTTGCGCCGAGGTGCCCCGCACGACGACCCCCGTCACGCCGTCGCTCCTCGCCGGCCAAGAGCGGAGCCATCATCCCCCGACGCTCTGTCCGAAGAGATAAACGGGCACACCCTCTTTGCGCAGCCCATCGAGCGCGGCTCGCCAGCCGGCGCTCGTCGAAGAAGCCGCGCTCCCGAGCCGGTGGCCCTTCGCTGTCGCTGGTGCCGCTTGCTCCACGCGCAAGGTCGCTAGACCCAACTGCGTCAGCCCGACGAGCAAGTGTCGTTGGGGATCGCTGTCGTCGGAGGACAGCTCACATGACCCGGAGCCAAGCCCCGGCAGCATGAGCACCACGGGCGCGTTGGCCACGAGGGTGGGCGCGGTCCGCAACGTTCGGAGCCGATGACCCCCGACGGTCACGTGTCCGAGGTGCAGCTCGGCCCCCAGGATCTGCTCCACCGGCGCCGCCAGGAGCGGCCCGGCAAGCTCGATGCGCTCCGCCCCGCGCACGACGCTGATGTGCAGGTGCGAACCCAACTCGCAAGCCCTCGTGAGAGCCACAAGATGGGTCGACGACTGTACCGGCTCTCCGCCCAAGGCCACGATGCGATCACCCGCGGTGATGCCCAGCGCCGCCGCCGTGCCGCCTTGTGTCACCCGCACGACCACCGCGCGCTCTCCCCGGTGCGTCGGGTTCGAGGCCCAGAGCTTTCTCCGCGCGAGGACGCTCGCTGCCGGCGCCTGGTACATTCGCGAACTATGGCATGGCGCGCGGAGCGACTGCACGTCTTCGTGCCACCCCACCAAAGCGCGCAAGCCGCGCGTGAAACGCTGCGTAGCCTCGCCGGTGCCGCCGGGCGCGAGCTCGTCTTCCTCGACGACCTGGTGGTGCCGAACGTTGGCGCCACGGAGCGCGCCGTCGTCGACGCGGCGTCGCTCGCCTCGACGCTGCCGGAGCTTGAGGTCCCAGTCTGCAGGCGTGCGCCGCGGCCCGATTAGTCTGCCGCGACCCGTCTTCGCCTTGTTCACTTTCTCGGTGCTGGCGTCGACGGCTTCTTTCCGGCGCGCGGACTCCCCTCCAACGTGGTCATCGCCAACGCGCGCGGCATTCACCGGGATGCCGTGCGCGATCACGTGCTGACCATGCTGTTGGCCTTCGAGCGTGAGCTGCCGCGGCTCCTTGCGCAGCAAGCCGCGGCGCGATGGGAGCCTTTCCCTTCCGGCACGCTGAGGGCGTACTCTCGTGCTCGTCGGACTCGGTGAAGTGGGGCGCCCCATCGCCGCGGCGGCCGCATCCCCTGAATGTTCGTCGTTGGGGTGGCGCGAAGGCCACGCCACGATGCCCGCCCCCGACGGTGTCGTCGAGGTTCACGGCATCGCGGCGCTCGGTGCGCTCTTGCCGCGGGCCGACTACCTCGTCCTCGCCGTTCCGCTGACCGGTGAGACGCGCGACCTCTTCGATGAAGCCGCCCTCCTGCGCCTCAGGCCCGACGCGGTGCTCATCAACGTGTCGAGGGGCGGCATCGTTGACGAGGTGGCGCTGATGAGGGCCCTCCGTGAAGGCCGCCTGCGAGGCGCGGCCCTCGATGTCTTTGCGGAGGAGCCGCTGCCGTCAGAGAGCCCCCTTTGGACCACGCCCAACCTGCTTGTGACGCCCCACATCGCCGGGGCCATGCAGGACTACGTCGAGCGCGCATTTTCCGTCGTTCTTGAGAACGTCGCCCGGCTGGAGCGCGGTGAGCTCGTCACCACCCCCGTGGAGCCGGCGCGCGAATACTGACGAACGGCGATGGCGCGCCCGCAAAAGTGCGCGACGAGAGCGTCAAGGTCGTCTCGTCATCAAATACGCTCTAGCCTCAGCTCCATGAGCACCTCGGTTCGGCGCACGCTTCTCGCCCTCTTGAAGCCCAAGGCCCTTGGCTTTCCCGCCGACGCGCCGCCGAAGGGGGCCGTCGCCGCCTTCGAGCGTGGTGCGAAGATCAAATTCCCGGAGGCGTTTCGTCAGTTCATGACGCTGCACGATGGATGGCTAGGCCTCGGCTCGGCGGCCCTCTTCAGCCTCGACGATCAGAAGGCGTGGCGCGCTCGAATGCTCGGTATCGACGCCACGTTCACGGGCCACCCCATTGGCATCGATCGCTCCCTCGGCGGAATCCTGTGCCTCGAGCTCTCGCTGGTGGAAGACGACGACGCACCCGTCGTGTGCATCGGCGAGTCGGGCGCCGACATCGCCTTCGAGAGCTTCACCGCGATGCTCGAGGCGGCGCTGCTCGCGCGGAACATGACGGTGCAACCGGCGAAGAAGGGCGCGGCAAAGGCCAAGGCGAAGCCCGTCAAGCGTGCGCCCACCAAAGGAGCGCTCGGGCGTGGCGTTGCCAAGAAGGCTGCGGCCACGAAGAAGGTCCCATCGAAGACGGTCACAAAGACCGCGTCGAAGAAGAAGTCGGACACCGGGCGCAAGCGAAAGAGCGCGCGGCGGTAGGCCGCGGCCGCGCTCTGCACTTTGTGCGCGACCGCGATCGCGCGCGACCTCGCCGCGGGCCGTCAGTTTGCGGAGCGCTGCGGCGGCGCGTCTCGGAGGCGAATCGATTCGGTCAAGAACGCCTGGAGGCGGGCGCGCTCCGCTGCGCGCTCCGTCGCGCCTTCCAGGATGTCGCGTGCGATGAGCTCGACCTCCGCGCCGTCGGGCAGGGTGGTGGGCTCGTCGAGCAGCAGACGACCGGCGACGACGCGGGTGCGGTAGGTGTGCGACATGGCGCGGACTCTAGCACCGGAGCCGCCGACCCGCATCGGAGCGCGGGTCGCGCGCCAATTGTCCGGCTTTCTGCGCTCAACCGCGCGCGCGTCGACGAACATCGACAATCAGGCGCGAGGTCCGTAGCGTGACGCTCGATGGCACCAACGGAGTTGCTCGCGCGGTCCGTCGCTGTCGAGCGCGCGAAGCGGGTCTTGGTGATCGGTCTCCTCGGAAGTCTCGTCTTTGGCGGTTGGCTCTTCTTCGCGTGGCGTGCGAGCCGCCTCGCTGCAACCGAGTGCACCGTGCAGAAGGCCTTCGACACACCGCTCGTCGGCGGTGTCTTGTGCACCGTCTCGCATCGCACCGAAGGAGGGGGGGGAGCACACGCCCCCTGGGAAGCGTGCAACATGCCAACGCGGTGGCCCAAGGTCGCGCCGGGAACCAAGTTGCCCTGCTGGTACTACCAAAGCAGTCCCGGCGAGATGGTCTTCGAGCCGCGGTCCGTCGTGTGGCAAGCGCCCGTGCGTCTCTCAGGCTTGGCCTTCTCGGGCATCGTGTTCCTGGTGGGGCTCGGCTCCCTCGCTCGCGCGCGCGGAACGACGAGCCGCGCGCGGCCGGCGAGGCATGACGGTGCGGGCCCGTATCGCACGCCCGAACAACCACCGTCGCCGCCGCCCGCTCCTCCGGCGGCGCCGCTTTCCATCGCGCTGCGTCGCTCACCGGGCTGGCTCGGTTGGCTGCTGGCGCTGCCCTTTGTCGTGCTCGGCGCCGTGCTCCTCGCGCTGACGCTCCTCTTGTCGTGGCGCGCAACCGGCGAAGTGAGCGTCGCGGGCGTGTGGTTCGTGCTCTTTGCGGTCTCCGTGCCTTCCGCCGGCCTCGCGGGCGTGGGGTTTCGCTCTGGCGTAGTGCTCGACCGTGAGCGTGGGCTCGCGACGACCTGGTGGGGCCTCTGGCGGCCGTGGTTCTCTGCGCACCGCGCGCTCGCGTCGCTCGTTCAGGCGGGCGTGCTCGTGGAGAGGCATCGCCGCGGCACGACGAAGAAGCTCGAGCTCGCATTCCGGAGCGGTGAACGGGCCACGTTCCGCTGCGAAGACGAGGTCGAACGGCTGGCCGCGCAGGTGAACGCCTACCTCGCCGAAGGCGAGCGCGAGACCGCGTCGCGCACCAGACCTAGAGCCCGCTTTCACCGCGCTTCCTACGATCGTGGGGCGTCGCCGCTGCGCCGCGCGCTCCGGCGCGGTCCATCGCGCTCTTCTCGAGCGCCCGGCATTTCGTCGTCCTTCTCGCGGCACGCGTCGTGCTGAGTCCCGGCCCATGACGGCACTTCGATGCATCGCGCTCGCTTCGGTGTTGTTCCTCGGCTGCGAGTCTGTGGACGGGGACCTCGGCTCCACGAAGGAAGAGGGGGCGCTTCAGGGCACCGCCGTCGGGGGCGACCTCCGCTGGCCCGCCGTTGGATACCTCGCGGCGCGCTCTCCGAGAGCGCGTATTGCACGGCCACGCTGCTGGCGCCGCGCGTGGCCGTCACCTCGCTCGCTTGCGTTCGGGCTCACGACGTCGGTCACGGGTACTTCGGCCTGGGATGGCCAAAGGATGCCTTGCGCGACGGCGCGTCTTCGCGCGTTCCCGTCGCCGACGTGGTGGAGGAATCGTCCGCGGTCGACGACGCACGCCTCGCCTACGTCCTTCTCGGTGAGACCGCGTTGACTCCGGAGGGCATGGGCGTCCGCTACGCGCGCGCTCCTCGGCACGCTCCACCTCGCGACGATGCGACCTTACGGTGGTGGGGTACGGTAATCGCGACGTCGACGGCTACGGTTACGCCCCTCGCGGCGGCTCTCGACCTCGGTATGCGACGAAGGGCGCTTGGAGGCGAAACCTCAGAGCGCATCGACGTGCAGAGCGCTCACGGAACACTCTGCCACGTCGACGGTGATTTCGGCGCGGCGCTCCTGGCACCACCGACGACGACCGCCCGACGCTTGTTGGCCTCTTCGTCGGGGAGGTCGTCTACGCGGGAGCGCCCTGCACCGAAACGCGAGCCACCTACGTCGACGCCGCCGCGCACGTCGCGTTTATCGAGGAGGCCCTTGCGGCTGGCGCGCGATACTGACGCCAGACACGGCGACTGGCCAAGTGTGCCTCGTGGCGGGCCTGCGAAGCGTTGTACTCGGCCTGCGAGAGACCGAGCGCCCAGTGAGTCGGCGAATGAGGCTCATCTCGGCGACGCTGACGTTTTGGTCGCGCCGCCACATCGAGCAGGGAGGTCCAGAACGCAGAGGCGCAGGTCGCGGTCGGCCAACTCCTTCAAAGCGGGCGTACTCCACGCGCCTCGTGTTCGGCGACCTTGGAGATCGAGTCGCAGCGTTCGCAAGATGTTCTCGATGCCGCCGGGCGACAGCCCACCGACGCGCGCGCGAGTGCATCCCGAATGGGGGCCTCCTCTTCCGGCAGGTAGGGCCGGTCCCAGTAGGCCACCTGGCCCAAGAGCCCCACCACCGCGGCCACGATCTTTGCGTCGTCCTCTGGCGCCGCGCCATCTCGCGGCGGACCGCGCGAAGGAGGACGGATCGTTGTCGTCGGCGCTCGGCGCGCAAGGAATCGAAGAGGCCCACGGCTCGAAGAAAAGCGGGCCACACGCCTTCCGTCAAGGCGAGCGCGGGCCCGCGCTTCGCAGGAAAACTTTTCGTGACGGTGTTCGCCGGCAAGGGGGAGGTTACGCAACCTCTCGACATCGGCCGCCCTTGGCTCGGGGTGATGTCGATGCGCGGGCCGCAAAGGTCGCTCTCCTCGCCCCGCCCTCGCCCTCGCCGTGGCAGGATGCGGCACGTTGCTCGGGATCGAAGAGCGTCCGCTCGGCGAGCCGAATGACGGGGCGCAGCTCGAAGCTGGCGTCGAGCTGGGCGATGCCGGCGTTCCTGATGCAGTCTCCGCCTCCGACGCGGAGTCGGACTCGAGCGTCCTGCTCGACGATGGCGCCGTAACCGGGCGACAGCGCGCCCTTGCAAGAACGACGCGAACGCCGATGCCCGCGCGACGGACTGCCCCACGCAGCTTGTCACCTGGACCGTCGGAGTGAGAGAACGTGTTCGGTCACCTCCGGCGGCCTTATGGCCCCTGACGCCTCCAAGAAGCCGACCGATTCGGTGCCGACCGACACGGGCTTTGTCACCGTCAACTGCTTGGGCGGCGTGCTGGTGCGCTCGGGAGCCGTGTGCGTGACGCCGCAGGTCGTCGACGTGCGGGGGCCGACGGGCTGCGTGAACGGCTACTGCAGCGCTGCCGCTGGTGAGTGCGGCGTCGCCGACCCCAACGCCGCAACCGCCATCTGCGTCGCCAAGGGCTTCGCCACCCAAACGACCTTCACCACCATGGAAGGAGCCCGACGGGGCCAACCAGTGTGGAGCGACAGGCGGAGGCTGTTTCGTCAACGCCAACCCCACGTGCAACATCGTCTTCGAGACGGTGACGTGCCGCTACTGAGGCAAGCGAAGCGTCCTCTGGTCGGTGCGATAGCGCCGCAGCACCCGAATGGTGGTGCCTGCGAAAGCGGCAATGCGTAACGCTCGAAGGTGTCGCACAAGGCAGGCCTCTTCGGCCTGAGAGAGAGCGTCGCCACCGAGTTCGATCGAGGTGGGCGTGCCACTCGGCTCCCACACTACGATCACATCGACGACGACCTGCTTTCGGGAGACGCACGCAGAAAGAGACGAAGCGCGCCGGCGGCGCGGCCCTTTGTCGAAGGAAGGGGATCCCGTCGTTGCCGCTCGATTTCTTCCACGGCACACCCTTGATTGGCATGATGGGAAAGTCGCCGACCGACGATGTGACCGAGCAGGGCCGGCGCCGCGCCGCTTGCCCGTCGACCCGCGTCTTCCAAGGCGGCCTCATGCCCCCAAAGGAGCTTGGTTACCGTGCTGCGCGTCGGTGGCGCCGGAACCTCCACCTCTGGGGCGGCGGCTTCGGTCATGGGCGGCAGGGGCGGCGTCTCTTCCGGCCGTTGAGGTTGAGCCGCGCGGACTCGGCAGCATCGGGGGCCGCACGAGTCGGCGGTGTTTCCGGTGGGAAGCGCCGATGGCGGACTGCAGCCGAGGACACACCGCGGCAACGCAACGAACGCTCGTGCATCGAGGTCGAGCTCACTGTTGCAGCTTACCGGTCCGCGCAACCCGCGCTACTTCGGCCGCTACTCCGGCAGCGCGTGGATGTGGTTCGGTGCCTCGCCCGGCGCTCCGCTCTGTTGGTCGATGGTGAAGTAGAGCCGCGTCGTGTCGGCGGGCGAGGTGAAACAACGCCATCGCCGCGCGCTAGCTCGACGTGGAACGAGCCGTCAGGGCAGTAACGTTCGAGGATCCACGCGGGGCCCTTCTGGCCACGAATCGGGACGTGCGCCGCGTAGACGCCCGAGCGATCAGCGAACACGGCCGTGACCGTTCCTTCGATGCCCCCCACGGCGGGAATCGTGCGCCGGTCGGCGCCAGGCGTGGAGTTCCGCCCCGTGGCGGCGATCTGCCACGCGTTGAGGCCCGACGTGAACGACATGGGGACGAAGAGGTCTGACCCATCGAAGGCCAACCCTCGCACGGCGAGCGCGGTGGGCGCGCCGGCGACCGTCTGCACGGCTTTGGAGTCGGCTCTCGCTCCCGTCCT
>JADJCA010000004.1 GCA_016703425.1 Myxococcales bacterium | reverse complement strand
GACCAACGTGGCCCGCCCTGCCGCAGAAGACTGCGATCGCGCCCTCGGGGTTCCTGACACGGCACAGGAGATCCGCCGCGAGGCGGAGCGGCGTCTCGCCGTCGCGCTGCCACGGGTCGCAACGCTCGAGGTGCGGGGACCTCGTGGCTTCACCGCCCGAATCGACGGAGCGCCGAAGAGGCGTTGCCCATCAAGCGACGCCTTCCCTCCGGGCCCGCATCGCGTCGTCGTGACGGAGCTGCGCACGACCCGAGAGCAGACGCATCAACTGCTCATCGACGCCGGCGCAACGCGGGCCATCGAGGTGGCGGCGGAAATCTCGCCGGCAGCGCCGAGACAGGTCGAGGCGGCGCCGCCGCCACCGCGAGAGGCGCACTCGGTGCCAACGGCGAGCTGATCGCTTGGGGCTGGGTGGCGCGCTCGCCGCGACGGCGGGCGTGTTCGGCGTGCAAACGCTCGACGCCAAGTCGGCCTACGAAGACGGCCCCACCCCAGAGACCCTCGACACCTTCCGACGCGATCGACTGCTGACGAACGTCTTTGCGGGGGGCGCTATCGTTGCGCTCGGCGTCGGCGTGGTCGTTTGGCTCGTCAGCGGCACCCAGCGCTCGGCCCGCGCAGGCCGTTTCGCGGCGGCACCTCTCGTAGGATTCGAGGAACCATGGCAACGGACGACGCGCTGACGGAAGCGGTACCCAAGGGGCAGGCGTCGGTGCGCGTTCGCGCCGCAACGTTGGACGGTGCGGTCGGCCCCCGACGCGGGCCTGCGCGCGTCGAAGCGCCACGCTTCGTGGTGGGGAGCGGTGACGGCGCAGGACCTGCGTCTCACCGACACGACGGTGTCACGAGAACACCTAACGCTCTTGTTCGACGCGGACCGATTGATCGTGAGGGGACAACGGCAGCCGCAACGGCACGGTGTTCGGCAGCTTGCGCGTGCACGAAGCAACGCTCACAGGCGACGCCACGCTCACCTTGGGCACGACGTCGTTGGCGATTCAACCTGACTCGGGCTTGAGCGATCTCGTGGCGGGGCCACCGGGATCATTTGGCGCCGCCTTGGGCGTGTCGACGGCGATGCGTCACGTCTTCGGCACCCTCGAGCGCGCCAGTGGAACCGACGTCACCATCCTCTTGGAGGGCGAGAGCGGCGGGAAAGAAGTGTCGCGCGCGGCGTCCACGACGAGTCTCCGCGCCAGGGCGGCCCCTTCATCGCCGTGGGGACTGCGGCGCCATTCCCGAGGGTCTCATCGAGAGCGAGCTGCTTGGTCACGCGAAGGGCGCCTTTACCGTGGCTCTTCAAGAGCGGATGGGACTTTCGAGCAGGCCCACGGCGGCACGCTCTTCTTGACGAGATTGAGAGTTGCCGCTCGAGATGCAGCTGAAGTTGCTGCGCGTGCTCGAGCTTCGCACCGTGAGGCCCGTGGGGCGGCCGCGACGAGAAGAAGATCGACGTCCGGCGTGGTCGCGGCCACGAACCGTCACTTGGCCCCGGCCGTCGCCGACGGGACCTTCCGCAGGATCTCTTCTATCGATTGGCCGTTGCCCGCGTGGTCGTCCCGGCCGCTCAGATCGCATCGACGACTCGAGCCCCTCGCGGCGATTTCCTCCGTCGCGCGCGTTGGGGCGCGACGACGTAGAGCTCGCGCCGGACATCGCGGCGATGCTTCGGTCGCATCGCTGGCCCGGCAACGTGCGCGAGCTAAAAAATGTCATCGAGCGCCACGCGCTCCTCGGCGTGCGAGAACGCACAGCGCTCTTCGATGGCGACGGGCCGTTGAACCCGCTATCGGACGACGCCCTGTGGGCCATGCCGTTTCATGACGCGAAGCGTACGGTCCTCGAGGGGTTCGAGCGCAGGTACCTCTTCGCGTTCTCGCTCTTCCTGTCGACGGGCGCGAGGCGTGCGCCGCGCTCGGTGACGGCGCTGACGACGCCGACGGCGAGATGGCCGTCAGCCAGGACGAGGCCGAGCTGCGACGGCGAAGGCGCGACGCGGGTGCTGACGCACGGACCCCGCCAGGCGTGCGCGATGCCGGGGCCCAGACGGATGCCGCGCCATCGCCCCCCACCGTCGACGCGTCGGTTCCGCCGCCGCCGCCGCCGCCATCGGCCCGCGGTGGATGCCAAAGCCTGGAACGTCGTGGCAATGGCAGCCCAGTGGGACGGGCAACCTCGACACTTCCTTTGAACGTCGCCGCTTACGACATCGACCTCTTCGAGACGAGCCAGGCGACCATCGACGCCTTGCACGCGGCGGGTCGCAAGGTGATCTGGCTACTTCGACACGGCCTACGAGCCGGGTCGCCCTGACTCGGCGACGCTGGCGCCGTACCGACACAACGCGGTCAAAGGTTGGCCCGGCCAATATTGGCCTGATGTTCGCGAGCCGGTCGTCGTCAACGTGATGAAGTCGCGCATCGCGATGGCGGCGCAGCGCCACTGCGATGCCGTGGAGGCCGATGACGTCGACTCCCGCGACAACAATCCCGGCACCGGCATCACTGCCGGCGAGCAGCAGGCGTTCATCCGCACGCTGGCCGCGGAGGCCCACGCCCAGGGGATGTCGTTCGCGCTGAAGAACGACCTCGCGGACATCCCGGCGCTCTTGAACGATGTCGACTTCGCCATCAACGAGGAGTGTTTTGCTTACAACGAGTGCGATGCCCTCGCGCCGTTCATCCAAGCGGGCAAGGCCGTCTTGCAGGTCGAATACACGTCGGGCGCCCTCAGCTCGAAGAGCGGCCTTCAGTGAGGGCCAACGCCATGAAACTTCGACACACTCATCAAGCACCTGAACCTCGACGCGGCCCGATACGCCTGTCGGTAGAGCAAAAAGCAACCCGCCACGCCGTGCGCTACACTCCGCTGTCATGGCTGATCGGGCCTGCGCCGCCGCGACTTACGACGAGCTTCCTCGCCCTGCCCCGTCATATCACCGGGCAGATCGTGTTCGGTGTGCTCCACGCGCACCTCGGCCGGCCCCGAAACATGCGCAGGCCGCGACGACACTCGGCGAAGAGCTCGGGTCCTCCTTCAAGCGAGGGCGCGGCGGCCCAGGCGGTTGGCTCATCCTGGACGAGCCAGAGCTTCACCTTGGCAATCACGTTATCGTGCCTGACCTCGCCGGCTGGCGACGGGAGCGCATGCCCGAGATGCCCGTCGATAAGGCCTACTTCACGCTGGCACCGGACTGGGTGTGCGAGGTCCTCTCGCCCAGCACGGCATCCCCGACCGAGGCGACAAGCTCAAGGTCTACGCGTCCTTCGAACTTCGCCACGTCTGGTTCGTCGATCCCGAGGCGCAGACGCTCGAGCTCCTCTTGCTCGATGGGAAGGGATACCGCGTGTTCGAGGTCTTCTCCGGTGAGGCGAAGATTCGCGCTGCCCCTTCGACGCCATCGAGCTGGAGCTAGGGCCCTCTGGGCGCGCTGAGTTCGTCGCGCTCACGCCTCACGCCTGCCGCCGAACTGCGGCCGTCGCGAGCGCCACCATAGCGGGCACAAAAGACGAACCCCGCGCTCGGCGAACCGGCGCGGGGTCTTGAACCGTCTCGAGCGCGAGCCTAGGTGGCGGCGGTCTTGACGATCTGGGCGAAGGCCTTGGGATCGAAGATGGCTAGGTCGCTCAGGACCTTGCGGTCGAGCCCGATGTTGGCCTTCTTGAGGCCGTGCATGAGGCGCGAGTAGCTCGTGCCGGCGGTGCGGGCGGCCGCGTTGATGCGGGTGATCCAAAGGCGGCGGAAGTCGCGTCGGCGACGGCGACGGTGGGCGTAGCCAGACCCAGGACTTCATCACGACCTCTTTCGCGTAAGCGAAGAGGCGCGAGCGGGCGCTATGGAAGCCGGAGGCGTGCTTCAGGATGCGGTTGCGGCGGCGGCGAGCCTTAAATCCACGTTTTGCGCGGGGCATGGGAAACTCCTACGTCAGCCGTTAAGGAGGCGCTTGATGCTTCTCCATGGTTCCGTGAACCATGTCGTTGTTGCGGAGGCGACGAAGGCGCTTCCGGGACTTGTTGATGAGCATGTGGTTGCCACCCGCTTGGATCGGCGAACCCGCCCGCTTCCGGTGACCTTGGCGCTTCGCGGCGCTTTTGTTGGTCTTCATCTTCGGCATGACGTCTTCCTTTACCGCTCCGACAGGCCGGCAGACGCCGGTTTGAGCCTGCAAAAAGCGGGGCGCGACTTATGGCTGAGCGGGCCCGGGGTGTCAAGGGGAGGACTGGATGCGGTGAATTAGGCGAGTTTTTGGGCCTTCAGTCGAACCCGGGCACCGGGTCGATGGTCACAAGGCCGCTCGACTGAAACGTGATGCGCGACACACGTCCGTCGGAGTGGAGGATGGCGTGTCCGGCGACTTGGACGGCGTCCGACACTCCGATGTCGACCGTCTCCCCGCTATTGAACGGAGGGACGAGCCCGGGCACTTCGCGCGGATCGCATTTGACCCGTCCCGTCGCGAGCGCCACGCAGCGCGGTCCCGACGGGCCCGCGAGGCTCACCGCGCCCGAGAGATCAGGCCGCGGCAGCCAGACGATGGGGTGCAGTTGCGTATGGAGTCCTTGCTCGACGGTTCCGTCTTGGTGGACGACGAGGAGGCCCGTGCCCCAGGCCGTCGCAGCCCGAACGGACGTTGACACCGTTTCCCGCGATGTGACGGATGGGGGCCAGGCAGCGTAGTTGCCCGGGGCAAGCCAACACTCGAGGTTGTCGCGCAAGAGGCACTTCAGCGACGGCGCTTCGACCAAGTCACGCAGCCCTTCGGTTCCCGCGAGAGGCGACGCCGGCGCTCCGCAAACCAGTCCAAGTTGTGCTCGCCACAAACAGTACCGCTTCGTGTACGGAAATGCGGCGTCGTCGAACCCGCTACGCCAAGTGCCCCTGCGCTGTTCGCAATGGTCTCGAAACCAGAGGGCTCGTAGCCGCACAGCAGGTTGCTTGATGCGTTTGGCGCAACGCAAGGAACCGTATTGTTACCAAATCGACTGCCGATGCCGACGTGCAGCGCGGTCGCACCGCGGGCTGTTGCCCAGATGCTCAAGCCGCTTTGGAAGTAGCGGTTGATGTCTGCAACGCGGCCGCCGTCAAACAACGCGAGGGTCACGTACGAATACGAGCGCAGCGCGCTGACGCGCCCGAACGACGCTGCATGAAGAGGCAAGGTCGTCGGTGCCGAGCAAACGGAGCCGCTGACGACGGTCGGAACGAGTGCGCCATCAGCAGTGAAAGACTCGCGTGCAACCTCAACGGGAACGGCGGTGGACCCGCCCGACGGAACGGTGAACGCGAACGGTGTCGTCACCAAACCCGCGCCTTCGGCACGGAGAAGCACCGTCGCAGGTCGGTCACCATCATTGAACAGGAGGACCTGATGTACGGACGGCGTCCCGATGCGACGTCGGCCAAGGTCAGGCGTGGCCTGCCAACGCAGACGTGCGCCTGAGGCCCCTCGGCGAATCTCCACCGCAAGAAGCCCCTGCGAAGTCTCTATGGAAAGGACGCGGCCAAGAGCGTTGGACCCCAGTGGTGGCGACGGGATGTCCACGGCGACGACAGCAACTTCCTGGTCGGTACCGGGCGCGACGGTGCCAGCCTCAGGCTCGACACGGTACGGCGAATCGGCGACCGCTACGGCCTTCCACGTGAGTGGCTCGGCGTTGCGGTTCTGGATGCGAAACACTCGCGGAGCAATCGTCTGTTGGCAGTCGGGGCTTCCGAAGTCGAGGACGACGGGCGACGCGCGAACGGGACTCGACGTGTCGCGAGCTACCACCCGAACCACTGAGGGCATCCCACCGCAAAGGTTCGAGGGTGCGATGAAGCGGACTTCGCCCGGGCTTCCGAGCGTCAGCGCAGCCGTCCCCGCGACGACGGTCGACCCGACACCAACGTCGACTTCCGCGCGGTCAACTGAAACGCCGGGCCCGCCTTGCACACCCAGCCGCGCCGGCTCATTGCCGCTATTGCGCAAGACAATCTCAAAGCACCCACTCAACTCGACATCACCAAGGTCGACCTCATCAGGCACGCGAAGCCTGGCGCCGTTCACTGAGAGCGTGATCGCGACCTCATGAACCTCCGTCGCAGCCCCGTCGAGAGCGAAGCGGACACTCCCGTGGACGCGTGCCCCCGGGTCACCGACGCCGCCGATGAGGCGACTCGAGATCGACAGTGCCGCAGCGTCCCCCCCGCCCGCCGTAGGGCCTTCGATCTGAAAGACTTCGCTCGGCAGGACCCCGGCAATGCGCCATTGACGAGTGCCGTGGGGAAGTTGGATCGCGTGTTCGGACGCGACGACGTCACCACACGACGCGGCCCCAAGATCGATGTGCGTCGTGGCGGCACGCGCGACGTCTGTTGGATCATCGCAGCCGACCCAGAGCACGGCGCACGTCAGCAAGCGGCGCGCCGTCATTCGAACCCAGGAAGGACGGTAGGAGTCGGCGATGATTCGTCGGCCAGATCACCAAATGTGATGACGCGACCGTCGGCCAGTAACACCCAATAGTGCCTCGTCGTCGCGCCGATATCGATTGCCGCGGGAACCGCCAACGGATCTCCCTTCAACGGCGCCGTTCCGCCCCAACATCGTGCAACTTGTGCGTGCACGGTACACACAGATGGAGCGTACGCTCCCCAGCCTCCCCACGTCATGGCGAGGGCCGAAACCTTGCCGTGAGGTAGCGCGGCGGGAGCCTGCGGAGCGCCGGGAACGTTGCCGCAGGTGACGGTCTCGGTGTCGAGGAGCACGCATCCCTTGCCGCGAGTGCCGTGCGCGTCGACGGCGCCAGCGACCCCTGCCAAGGGTAGCGCAGGGGCGGATATGCCAAAGCCCCAGCACCCATGTTCTGCCAGGTTTCCACTGTTCCGTCGCCAAGCACCACGACGACATCTTGAGACATGGTGTCGCCTCGAAGTGCGCGCGTCACGATACTAGGGAGGAACGTCGGGCCCGTTCCGGCTTGGTTCGCGGCTATGGTGAAGACCGCTCCTGACTTGGCCCGAAAAAAGGAAGCGGCGCCCCCGGTCACGGTGGCTGGCAGTGCGCCCATCGAGGCATAGCCGCCCGCGGCGCTAGGCCCAAGGCATCGCTGGCCGGCGGCGTCGGTCAAGCAAATCCCCGTCGGCTCGCTGATGTGATGAAGAGCCGTCGCAGCGTGTCCTCCAACGACGTGCGGCGGATCCTGAATCGGATGACTGCTGCAGGCAACCTGTCCACCATCGATGAGAAAACACACACCACTCCGCGAGGCGCTCATCCCGGTCGCGCGCGCAAACCCTTGGCCGCGAACCCTGAGCGCCGCTACGGGGCCACAGCCCGGCGGCACCGACCGCAACTGTACGGTGACGTCACGGGGCCCAACGTCGGTCGGGGTGAAGGAGACAGCCAAGTCGGCTTTGCCCTGAGGCGGCACGGTCACCTTCTCGGCGTGGAGGTCGCCCGGAATGAAGTCGACCATCGCGGCAACCGTTCCACGATTCTCCACGGTCACCACTTTGGATGGAGGAGCGCCGACGAGACGAGTTCGCGGAAAAATCGAGTCCGGCATTGACGATCGAAAGGAGCGGGGCGCGAACGCGTTGCACAAGCCTGACGCGTCGTTCGCCATCGGCGGTGTCGATGATCAGCTCGTCAGTCGGGTCGTTAGTGTCCCCCGGCGGAAGTGCTTCGAGCTCGATCCGCCCGGCCTGTTCTGGATGCGCCACACCCGCCGCGGGCGGCGTAATTCGGAACGGCGACGACACGCCTCGTCCAAGGCGTGCGGACCAGGCGATGGGCCGCTCCAGCAAAGACGTCACCGACACGATCCGCCGGCCAGCAGACTCGTGGCAATCTGTCTCTGCGAATTCGACGACGCTTTGATCAATGCCAATTCCCTTGCCAAAGGCCGCGCCACGAAGGGTCAGCTCCTCTTGCAGGGCACACACAGGCCCCTCCGCGGTCAGCTGCACACGTTGCTCGAACGCGGCCGCGGACCGCGGTTCGAAGGCCATTGCAACGGTTCTGCTCTCACCTCCCGGCACCACCAAGTCGCGAGCAAATCGAAACGGTGCGCCGCCTCCGTGAAAGGACACGCGGGCGTCCTCGTCGCCGTAGTTCGTGAGAACTAGGTTGCGTTGACGAAGTGCGCCAAGCTCGGCGATCCCGTAGTCAACAACGTCGTCGGAGGCGGTGAGGTACACGCCACGTGGGACGAACGAGACTTCGTAGCGCTCCTCGACTCCGTCGACCTCGATATCCAAAACTCCGAAGACTGGGCGGCCAGGCAGGTAGAGCGAAGACGGCTTCGCTCGAATGACGATCTGGGCCGCGGCCCCCGGCTCCGTCGTACCCTCGTTCGGACCTTCGACGGCAAACACGCTACTCGGGTTAATGCTCCTAACCCGGAAGCGGCCACTGGTTGAGCGCTCTCGCAATGCCACGACCAGCGTCGCATTGGAGCCACAGGGCACGCGTTGAGCTTGAGGTTCAGAACCGGCCTTCGCCGTCGCCGACAAGTGCTCGTCGCAGGCCACGAGGAGCATGAGGGCGGCAAGCGTGCTGAGGCGCATCACGGGTCGAACACCGTGAGCGTGTTCGAAGCGAACACCGCGGCACGGGCCAATGGATCCCCCTCAAGCGCCAAGGCAGCGCCGGGAAACGCGGTGGCACTAACGCCGGGGAGGAGACGAGAGGCATAGGCCACACCTCCAGAGGCACTGAACCGTACCAGAGCCGGGCCATACAGCCACTGATGGCCAACGACGTCCCCGAGCCGACCCCAATGATGTTGACGCGCCCGGCACCGACGTGGAGTCCGCCGAACCAAAACGAAAAGAGCGTCCGCGCTTCGAGGACGGCCCCTGCGTCGTCGAGCTGCAACAGAAACGTCGCACGGGTCTGCGCCGGAAGGGACACGCCGTGACCTGCGAAGCCGCCGACGTAGGGTCCAGCAACCCAGACATGCCCCGGGACGGCGCGAACCTGGTGAAGTGGAGACACATCAACAGCGGCCGTCTGAAATACGCGAACCCAGTCGAGTGTGCCCGTAAGGCCAACCCTCACCAGGTGAACCCCGACCGGCGTCGCCCCCTGCGAGGTCACGATCCCCATCGCGTGAAACACGGCGTATGCGGTACCGGCGCTATCCCAAGTGGCTCCTGCGCCCCAGTTGTAGGTGCCCGGATAGGCCGACTCGAAGCGCTGCCAGTACGAAACGGAGCCGTCGGGCGCTAGGCGGGCAACAAATGGGACCCGATCGCCCCGCGGTCCGCCGACCGCGGCATCGAAATTGATGTCCCGGCGAGTCCGACCGTTCCGTCGACGAAGAGGTGCACCTCGACGAGCTCGCTCTCAGCCGTGATCGCCGTGACGCGCCGCAGCGAGCGGGACGGGTCGAAGGTATGAACGGTGAGCGCGTCGCTACCGCCACCAATCTCGCGCGTGACGACAGCAAACGAGCTGTCGGCAGCGACGGCAACGTGCGGGAAGCCCATGCTTCGCGGGAAGTTCTTTACCCAAACGAAGGTGCCAAGTGCGTCGAAGATACGGACCGCACCAGCACCGGTTGCGTCGGCCCCGCTGGTAGCTATCGCCCCAGACGGAAAGAGGGCGGCGCGGAACGATTGTTCGTAGGTGGCGAGTTTCACTTCGCGCGCCACCGCCGAACATGCCAGCGCGGGCGCTCCGTCACAGTCTTCGTCCTCAGGCGAAGCACAGTTCTCGATGAGAGGAAGTTGCTGTCCATCGCATCCGTCGCTGTAGTTCGGCCCCCAGGCGTCGCAGTATTTCACTCCGTCGTGGCACAGCCCTAGGCCGCGAGTGGCTGCGGGGCCGGTGTAGCACGCAGCTACAGGGCCATCGGGACACGGGCAGCCATCGAGTCCGTCGGGAACGCCATCACAGTCGTCGTCCGCTCCGTTGCCGCATATCTCAGCGGGCGCGGGGAACAACGTCCCCTCGCAGGCTCCGTAGCCGCTCCCGTCGGGCAGGCACCGGCGCAGGCCGGGCCGACAGATCCCTACCCATGGGACCTGCGGACCGTCGCAGTCGATCGTTTGCCACGCATAGCAGACCGCGTTCTCCTCGTTCACCAAACCGTCGCAGTCTTCGTCGCGCAACTCGCCGGCCGCGACTCGCTCAATGGAAGGCCCGCGATCCCCAAGACAGGATTCTTCCCACTCTCCTTCTGAACTGCAGCGTTGTGTCCCGTCGTGGCAGTCACCTACGCCACGCGTCGAAAGCGGCCCGCTGTAGCACGGCCGGATCTCACCGAATTGGCAGCGACACTCGTCGCTCTCGTTGGCAAGACCGTCGCAGTCGTCGTCTGCCGCGGTGCTGCAGTCTTCTGGACGCGGCGGCACGGCGCCGACGCATTCGCCATACGCGGTGCCGGCGTCGTTGCAACGGGCGCGGCCGGAACGACACGCTCCAACGCCCACCAGGTCTTGTGGGCCAGGAAAGCAATCGCGTTCGGTACCCGCTACGCATCGGCTGGGCGCGGCCTCGCCTCCGGGCTCGTGCACCGCCGCATCAGCGGAGCTCGCTTGCTCCGGTGCCGAGGCCACCGTGCATCCAACGATGGTGATGGCTGCTGCGACACGCGAAACAACCTGTTTCACGGGATCCTCTCGTGCATAACGTGGAGCCAATCGACTGGCCCCGGGCAGAGCGTCGTCCCCAATGGTGAGGGCCGCGTAACTGGACGCGATGAGCAAGAGTCGCCCCAGCGGCGACACGACGAGACGCGGCACCGGATTCGAATGGAGAACCCCGCGAACCGGAAGCGCGGCGAAGGGTTCCCCTTCCGGAGTGAACACGGCGAGCGTGGCGGCGTCCGCCGCACGGCCCTTTGGCCAGTGGCCGTAGCTAACGAATTGAGAGAGCAACGCTGCGCGCCCATCGCCGAGGACCGCGAGGGCGCCTCGCTGAAGGAGGGGGCGCACCCAGCGTCGCTCGAGCAACGACGAGTAGCGGGGCGAGGACGGCGTCCCCCCCGACACCAACGCCATCGAAGGCATTGGCGACCAGCGCTGCCTGAAGCCAGAGATCAGGTCCAGGACCGAAGCGTATGGTCGCGCCATGCGAACCGCCGGCGAGGTCACGCTCCGCGATGGTCCCCTGTCCGTCGAACGTGATGACATGCAATTGGCGCTCGGCCTGCGTCGCATCGGTATAGACGGTCCACGCAGCCCCCAGTGTTCCGGTGGACGATGCATCGACGGAGAGGTCGCCCACAGGTGAAAGGGCGTCGCGGGCCAGGACCTGGGTCACCAGTCCAGTACCGGCGTTGACGCGCATGATGCCGACCGCAGAGCTCGCCGCCGGCTTTGGAAGAACCACATCCACGAACGCAGTTGTCGACCAGTACAGGGCCGCGATCAGAATGTCGCCACCCGGCAGGGCAACGGCATCCTCGAAGGACACCTCGGCCCCGGTGACCTTTCTGATCCACAGGGGTTGCCCGTTCGTGTCATAGCGGATCGCCAGATAGCCAGGGTTGCTCCAGCAGTTTATTGCGGTGCCAGCAACGATCACATCGTAGTCGCACCGATGCAGGACGAGCGTTCCGTCGCGTGCTTGTGTCCCGCGCGGGACCAGCGTCCAAGCGTAGCCCGCCTGCTCCACGAGTACCTGCTCCACGGCCGGGCCCGGAAGTCCAAGGAGAGTCCTTCGGGTGTCCGACGAGGATGCGAAAAGGCTGGTCGCACCGTCGGGATGAAAGACGACATCTGGCTGCCCGGTGCCCGAGCGAATGAACGTGGACCCTGGCGCAAAACACGTCGCAGCGGACGCGCCGTCACAGTCCTCGTCCTCGCGCGTCGCGCAGTTCTCGAGGTCGGCCGGGCGCACGTCGTGCTCGCATAACATCGACATCCCGTCGGGCTGACAGGTTGCGGTCCCCGCCGCGCAGGCCCCTACCCCTTCAGTTCCGGGCGGCCCGCTATAGCAAGCTGCGATGCTCCGAGGCGTACAGACGCAGGAGGGCCCCTCCTCATCGACGTCGCCGTCGCAATCGTTGTCGATGAGATCGCCACAGTCTTCCACCTCTGGCCCGTGGTACCCCTCACACGACGAGCGCGTCTTCGCATCGGACAAGCAGATCTCCCACCCCAAGCTGCACGCGCTTTGGTAGTAGCTGAGGCCTGGCGGTCCGGCCTTGCAAGGGAACGCCTGGCCTGGCGTGCAGCAGCCATCCTCCGCGTCGTGAACGCGCCCATCGCAGTCGAGGTCGAGATCGCTATCGCACTCATCCGGCTGCGGGACGACGGCCCCTCGACACTCACCAAAGCCGGAACCGTCGGGCAAACACGTCATCACGCCTGCCCGGCAGGGACCGAGGTCGACGGTGCCGGCCGGGCCGGGGTAACATTGCGCCTCCACGCCCGGTGCACAACGACACCCCGCCGACGCCTCGTTGACAAGTCCATTGCAGTCGTCGTCGTCGACCGTGTCGCATCGCTCCAACACCGGAAGCACTTGACCCGAGCATTCACCAAATCCAGTGCCAGCCGCGTCGCACCGCTGCGTCCCGGAGCGGCAGCGACCCCAGGAGGAGGTTCCTGCCGGACCTTCGTAGCAAACTCGCTCGGCGCCCGGCTCACAGGGCGTTGCCCCACGAGCGGCAGCATCGACGTCGGGACTGGCCGGCCTTGTTCCGTCCGCACTCTGCGCGTCGCGACCGGGATCGCGATCGCGGCCTGCATCGGCGGCCGCGTCGACCGTAGCACTGGGATCAGCGCCACCGTCGACCGATCCGCGATCAGCGCAAGCGGCGCACGTTAGGGCACACAAGAGCCACGGTCGGGTCACTCGTACGAGGCTCGTATGAAGATCTGGTGTGCGAAAGCCAGGATGTTCCGCGAAGCGTGCGAGCTCGGGGGCGACCATGAGGCGCACATGCCCGTCTACTACCTAGGTAGTAGAAACCTCGCACTTTGACGCCGGCTCACGCACTATCGGCTCCGCGCTACGGCTCGCCTGCGACGCGGTTGCAGTCGGAAACGCGCTGCCGCGACTGGGGCTCTCGCCTCTTCGACCGCAACGGTGGATGACATTTACGCAACCCTTTGGTTGCGCTTCCACCCCGTCGGCGCTCCTCCATACGCAACCAAGAGGTTGCCCATGGACGACGTCCCCGATCGCATCGAGAAGAGCATCTTCCTTCGCGCGCCGCCGTCGCGCGTTTGGCGCGCCGTCAGCGACGCGAGCGCCTTCGGCGCCTGGTTCGGCGTGGTCTTTGATGGCCCCTTCGTGGCGGGAGCGCCGATGCGCGGACGCATCGTCCCGACGACCGTCGACGCCGAGGTCGCGAAGCTCCAGGAGCCGCATGCGGGAAAGCCCTTCGACATCACCGTCGACCGCATCGAGCCAGAGCGGCTCTTCTCGTTTCGATGGCACCCCTTCGCCATCGACGCGGCCGTCGACTACTCAAGCGAGCCCACGACGCTCGTGACGTTCGAGCTCCGCCGGAAGGGGAGGTACGCGGCTCACGATCACCGAGACGGGCTTCCACGGCGTTCCGCTGGCGCGTCGCGCCGCGGCCTTCCACGCCAACGACGGCGGCTGGGCTCACCAGTCGAAGCTCATCGAGAAGTATCTCGCGCATGGCGTCTAGTGTTCGCCACAACAGCCGCGCATCAAGCGCGCAGCGGGCACCGCCAGGCGCGGTTGTACCGGTCTTCGCAGCGCTCGGCGACGAGACGCGCCTCCGCGTCGTGGCTCGCCTGACGGAAGAGGGCCCGCTTTCGATCGCCAAGCTGACGGAGGGCTCGCACCTCACGCGTCAGGCCATGACGAAACACCTGCGCGTGCTCTCCGCGGCGGGCCTGCTTCGAGGTCGACGCGAGGGCCGCGAGAACGTCTTCGAGGTCGAGCCGCGAAGGCTCGCCGAGGCGCGCGGCTACCTCGCTCGCATCTCCGAACACTGGGACGCGACCCTCGAGCGGCTGCGGGCCTTCGTCGAAGACGAATAAGACCGCGCTCGCTGTTAACTCCTCTGGCTGATCGAATTGGGCGGGTCATGGTGCCGTCCAATCGCAGCCCTGCTCGAGCCCGCCGCGCGTCTGAGCGGCTTTCTCCGAGCAGCAGAGGAGAGCTCATGTCGCGCGCGTTTCTGCTTGTGGTCGCCGCCTTTGGATTGTCGCTCAACGCATGCGGCTCGGGCGAGCACGCCGACGAAAGCGACACGGCCGAATCGAAACTGATGGACCTCGCCTTTTCCGACGTCGTCACATCGCTGGCATACGGCAACACGACGACGATCACCTCGACCCCGACACGACGTTATCGAACAGTTCGCTTCAATGGCAACGTCGGCGACGCCGTCACGATCTGGGTGCGTTCTTCCAAGGACGCCCGAGCGTGGCTCATCGGGCCGGACTTCAAGAAGACGCTCGCGTCCAACGACGACGCCGACGGCACAACGAAAGACGCGCGCATCTCCTTCACGCTCACCAAGACGGGCTCGCACACGATCGCCTTCCGCGAGAAGCAGTCGGCCCCCACCTCGTTCGAGATTTCACTCGCCGCCGCTTCGTCGCCGCCGCCGGTGCCCCCGGTACCGCCGAGCAGCAACGCCACCGACCCTTGCGTCAAGCACCCCTGGCCCATGGCGGGCGGATGCCGAGATCGGCAGGGGCGTTCCACCGCGACCGGTCCGACTTCGCCGAAGATCGCGTGGAAGGTCGAGTTGCTGAAACAGCTCCCGGTCGACCAGCTCGTGGTCGACGCTGCGGGACGACCTATGCGACGCAGGAGTCTTTCTTGACCGCGATCGCCGCCGACGGCACGACCCGTTGGTGGCAGCTCGCCGGGGGTAGGCTTGTCGATATCGCCATCGGTGGGGACGACGCACTCTACGCCTACGAGCAAGGTCGGCGACCCACGGTGAGAGGCGCCGTCGTGGTTCATTCGTTCGTCCGGTTCGCTCCGAACAACGGCGCCCGAAGCGTCCTCTTCTCGGAGGAGGTAGGCTCCGACCGACTCCCTAGGAAGGTGACGCCGCTGGCAGATGGCTCGGTGCACTTCGGCGCCCCAGCGGAGCTCGAAGACGAAAGCGCGGTCGTCGGTGGCGTCGCGTCCGCGAAGCGCTACGCGCCGACCACGAAGGCGCTCTCGAACGCGACTGCGCTCTTCTCGCCGTCACGCCGCGAGACGTGCCGGGCGGAGGCTGGCTGAAGTCCGATTCCAAGCACATCGCGCCAGGCAGCGGCGATCGGGACTTCTGGGTCGATCGCTACGCGCCTCCGGCGCCCTCGTGTCCCACGCGGCGCCCTTGCAGCTTTGGGGCGTCGCGCCCGGCGGCACCGTGTGGGCCGTCACGCCCGACCCCTTCCACAACTGGGATCGTTCGGGTGGCTAAGCGTGCTTCGGCAAGACGGAACATCAACCAAGGTCTCCACGGCATGCACAGACCTCCCCTTTCGGCGTCGCCATCGGCGCCGACGATTCGGTCGTGTTCACCAGCACCGACACGTCGAAGCCCGCGAACCAACAGAGCTCCATTTCCAAGTACAGCAAGACCGGCACGCTCGTCTTCGAGGCCACGGTCCCTTGGAGGGCGGCGCCATCGTCCTCGACGCTGCGAGCAACATCTACGGCGGCGGCGTGGCTTTCAGCGCATCGGGAGCGCCCCTGTGGACCTCATGGTCGACCGGGAGTTGGCTCCCCGCGCAAGATCTGATCGCGCTGGGCCCGAACCGCACACTGATGGCCACGTGGAGCCGTCCGAGCGCCTTGGGCATTGTCTACGCGCTCCGCGACACCCCTTGAGGCGTCGAGGCCGAAAGCCCGCGGAACCCCGACGGGCAGCGACGACCCAACGGCCGCCGAACCGCGTCGCGGTCTCTTTGCTCCGTTGTCACAGCGTCGACGCACGGGGCGACTAGCCTTGCAACATGGACAGCCATGGGTTTGACGAAACGTGGGCGAACGCGCCCGAGACCGATGCTCGCATCGGCGCCAGTGAGTTTTTGCGTGCCGTCGAGGAGCGCGCCACCGAGGAGGCGTTTGGCTTGGGCGAAGCTCGCCCCTCCGACGACCAAGGTTAAGAGAGGGGGCTGATCAGCGCTCTGACTCGGCGGGCCCCGAGTTTCGGCGGAGCCCCGACACGCGGACGTGTTGCTCGAGGTTGCGGAAGCGCTGGGCGAGCGCGCGAACGAGGGCGCCGCTCCAGCCTTCGAGCCCGAGCCCCTCGTTCATGGTCGCCTTGTCCAAGACGAGCACCACGACGCGGTCCATGGCCACAACGGAGGCGGCGCGCGGCTCTTCGAGGAGCAGTGCCATTTCGCCGAAGACCTCGCCGGGCTCCATCACGCTGAGCGTCTCTTCCTGACCGTCGACGGTGCGGTACGCACGGCACCGACCGCTGACGATCATGTACGCGGCGTCGCCGGGATCGCCTTCGCACATGATGACGGTGCCAGGCTCGAACAACTTGCGCGGCAAGTGGAGGCCGCCGAGCAAGAAGTCGTGGACGTCGCGCTGAAGCTCCGCGACGGTCTGGTAGCGCTCTTTCGGGTTGATGGCCGTCGCCTTCTGGATGATGGCGCGCATGCGTCGCGAGATGCCGACCTTCTGGGCGACGTCGTCGATGGCGCGAATTTCGCCCTTGAGCGCGCGCTCCAAGATGACGCGACCGTCGGGGTGATCGCCGTAGGGACGCTTGCCGCTCACCAGCTCGTAGAGCATCGCTCCGAGGCCGAAGATGTCGCAGCGCTCGTCCATGATGGTCGGGTCGCCCTTGGCCTGCTCGGGCGCCATGTAGTCCGGCGTGCCGACGGCGCCGGGCGCGTTCATCTGGGAGTTTTTGCCCGACGCCGGCTGCGTGCGCGTGAGCCGCGAGAGGCCCCAGTCCATCAGGTAGACCTGACCGAACTCGCCAACCATGAGGTTGGCGGGCTTCAAGTCGCGGTGGATGACCCCGCGGTGGTGCGCGTAGGCGACGGCGTCGCAGAGCCGGAGGAAGATCTCCGAGACCCTTCGTCATGCGCTCCGGCGAGCCGACGGGATGTTTCTTGTACCAACCGTCGAGGCTGGACCCTTGCACGAGCTTCATCGTGAAGTAGGGCACGCCGTTGTCGACGGCGAGCTCGTGCACCGGGACGATGTTCGGATGCTCGAGTTGGCCTGCGATCTGCGCCTCGGCGATGAAGCCCTCGACGTAGAAGCGCTCGCTGACGAGGCCCTTGTCGAGGCGCTTGAGCGCCACGTGACGGAGCAGGTTGCGATCCGTCGCAGGATGCACGTGTCCCATGCCGCCGCGGCCGAACTCCTTGTAGACGCGGAGGTGCGCCGGCGTGGGGATCTTCTCTTTCGCGCACTCGTCAGGGGTCACCTCGTGCGCCCCTCCGACGGGGATCGACTCAATGACGTAGACGGGCGGCAGCTCTTGGTCGCGGCTGGGATCGGCCATGGTTCGAGAGCGAGTCGTGCCATTTCCACGGCCCCGATGGAACAGGCACGGGCGGGCCCTGCGAAGGACCCCGGCAAGGGACCCCCGCGTCAGGCCCACATCGGCACCCCTGGCCCCTGAAGGATCGCCAGTCCATCGCCGCATTTGAGCGGCTGCCGCCACAACAGACGATGCTTGGTGGACGGTACGGACCGGCGCTGCCGACTTGATTTTCCAGTATTTCCCCTGGCACTCGTGTTGCTCGCGGGCAGGCATGACTCGGCCTCCTCGGCCCCCCCTTCGGGTCCTGCTCCTCGCCGCATGGGGCGTGCTTCCGGCTGTCGGCTACGCGGCGCCCCCTTCCCCCGAGGCGCGGGCCCGACCCGAGGTGCGGGTCGAAGCGGAGATTCGCGGCGCGTTGAAGAAGGGCGACCTCGAGGCGGCGGCGGAGAAGGTTCAAAAGGCCCGCGACGCCGACCCCTCATCGGCGGCCCTCGCCCTCTTGGCGGCTCAAATCAAAACAAAGCAGGAAGAGCCCGCGGGGCGATGCGCGCCTACCAGGACTACCTGAGGCTCGCCGGCGCGAGCGCGCCCACCAAAGAGCGCGCGGAAGCGGTGATGAAGATTCAAGACCTCTCCGTCGAGGTCGGCTCCATTGTGGTTCGCGCCAAAGCGAAGGGCGCGCGCGTGCTCGTCGACGGAACCTTCGTCGGCGTCACGCCGCTGCCCGAGCCGGTGCCCGTGATGCCCGGCAAGCACGTCCTCGCGCTCGAGGGCAGCAGCGCGAAGGCGACCGTCTCCGTGAAGGAAGAGCAATCGGTCACCGTCGAGCTCGAAGGTGCGGCGCCAGCGTCGGTCGCCACCGCCGGCCCAGCAACCGCGCCCACGACCGCATCGTCGAAGAAGGGCGCCAGGGAAGCGCCCGCCAAAGAGCCTGCGAAGGAAGCGGCGAAGGAGACGCCGCAGGAGCCGCCCTCGACCGACGCCCCATCTGGAAGGAGCTGGACCCCTTCGCGCCGGAGAAGCCGGAGAAGGCTGAGGCGCCCGCGGCCGCGGCGGCTCCCCAAAAGGAAGCGCCCTCGCTCGCCGCTAGTGGTGGCTCGCGGAAGCGTGTCGGCTTCGTGGCGGCCGGCGCGCTGGCCCTCGGCTCGGCGGCGACCGCCGTCTTGGCGTCGGCGGCGATCTCCGACTTCGAGTCCAAGAAGGACACGCTCGGCACGACACGCGACGAGCTCGAGAGCGCGCAAGGCAAGGCGACGCTCCTCGCGGGCGTGTCGGTGGCTCTCGGCGTGGGCGCCATCTCCGTCGTGACCATCACGCTCCTCTCGGGTCGCGGTGAGGCGAAGGCAGACGCAAGCCCGGGCACCAAGCCGGCGCCGACGCTCGGGCTCTTCATGGCGCCGTCGTTCGTGGGCGCGCGAGGGGACGTTCCAATGAGCGCCCCCGCGACCCCGGCCGGGCGCGCGTTCTTGTTCGCGGCGGCGGGCCTCTTGGCAGCGTGCTCGGCGCTCTTCGAAGAGCCTGCACAGTGCAAGACCGACGAGGACTGCGGGAGGTTCGCCGGCACCGTCTGCAACACCTCGGGCATGTGCGAAGCGCCGGGGTTGGCGCGCGAAGGCTCTATCGCGCCTGCCGCACCAGCGGGCGTCGGCGCCGCCGGCCCGGCCGAAGCCACGACGCCCCCCGGCACGCCGCCGCCGGTCGTCGTGGAGACGTGCCCGGCGCTAGCGTCGAGGCCTGAGACGGCGCTCGCCGGCGGCGTTGCTGCAGCCGCCACGGACATCACCACCGACGTCACGCTCGACTGCAACACGACGAGCCTCCTTCGCGGCACGGTGACGGTCCAAGCCGGTGCCACGTTGACGATCAAAGCCGGCACGGTGATCAAGGCGGAACAAGACGCGGCGCTCGTTATCGCGCAGGGCGCGAAGCTGGTGGTGACGGGCAACCGCGAGCAGGCGGTGATCTTCACGAGCGCGGCGGCAACGCCCGGCCCGGGACAGTGGAAAGGTGTCGCCGTCCTCGGCAAAGCGCCGCCGGCCGGAAACGTCAATGGAGTCGACTACGGCGGCGACGTCGAGGCCGACTCGTCGGGCTCACTTCAATACGTTCGCGTGGAATACGCGGCGCAGGGCCTCTCGCTCCTTGGCGTCGGCAGCGGCACCCTGGTGGACGGCGTCCAGGTGCGAAAGACCACCGATAACTGCTTCACCATCAACGGCGGCCGCGTCGACCTCAAGCACCTTGTCTGCCAATACCCGGCCGACGAGATGTTCGAGCTCAACGCCGGCTACCAAGGGCGAGCGCAGTTTCTCGTGGGACAGCGTACCCCGACGCAAGGAGGCGGCCACCACGGGCTCCTCGTCGACAACGCGAAGCTCGTCGCGTCGAACGTCACCCTCTGCGGCGCCGATCAGGCGAATCAGGGCCGCGGGCTCATGTTGCGCAACAACGCCGCGCCGGCTCTCTCGAACGTGATCGTGCGCGGCTTTGCCGTGGGCATGGACGTCATGGGTGCCCAAGGCGCGCCCTTCGAGCTCAAGAGCTCCGTCTTCAACGGCAACACCGCGGACAACGTCGCCACCGACGAGAACTCGACCGATCCCCAGAGTCCGCTCTTCGACGACGATCAGGGCTTCAACGAACGGACGTTCTTCTCCGACGCGGCGCGCAAGAACGTCGAGACTGATCCGGGCTTCGCGTGCTTCTCCCCCGACCGGTCCGAGCTTTGCGCCGCCGACGCAGCTCACCGGGGATGCGCCGCCCGCCGACGCGTTCTTCGAAGCGACGGCCGCCTACGCCGGCGCCGTGCGCGACGGGACTGGCGATTGGACGAAGGACGCGTGGCTGCGGTGGAGCGCTGACTAGCGCGCCTGAGCCGCTCCTGAGCTACGAGACGGCGCGGATGAAGTCGTCGCGCACGGCCGTGAGCGTCGCCTTGGCGCGGCTTCGCGCCGCGTCGATGGCCTCACCGGGGCGGACCGCTTCGCAGACATCGAAGTAGAACTTGATCTTCGGCTTCGTGCCGCTGGGGCGCGCAATGACGCGACTTCCACCTTCGAGCTCGAAGGTGAGGACGTTGGAGGCCGGCAGCGTGAGGGGCGTCACGGTGCCAGAGCTCTGGTCGGTGCGCGTCTTCGCCTCGTAGTCGCGGAGCGCGGTCACCCCGAAGGGCCCGAGTCGCGAGGGTGCCTTCTTCCGCAGGCCGGTCATGATGGCCTTGATGGCCGCGGCGCCATCGGCGCCCTTCTTCGTGACGTTGACCTGCTCGCTCGCAAACAGCCCGTATTCCCGGGCGAGCGCGTCGAGTTGGTCCAAAACGGAGCGCCCGTGTGCGCGAAGCTCGGCCACCATGTCGGCGAAGACCGTCGCCGCCGCGACACCGTCCTTGTCTCGCACGAGGGTACCGACCGTGTACCCAAGGGCTTCCTCAAAGCCGAAGACGAAGCGCGTTTGGTCCGACGCAGCGAGCGCCAGCGCCCGCGCCGCGATCCACTTGAAGCCCGTCAACGTCTCGTCGTAACGGGCGCCGAAGCGCGCCGCCATCACGGACAACATCGGCGTCGACACCACCGTCGTGATGACGAGCTGCGCGCCCATGGGAAGGCCCGCCGCCTTGGCCCGGGTGAGCAGGTGGTGCCCGAGCAGGACGCCCACCTGATTACCGGTAAGCTGCACGTATTCGCCATCTCCCCCACGCACCGCCACCGCGAGCCGGTCGGCGTCGGGGTCGTTGGCGAGGACAAGCTCGGCGCTCTCCTGTTTCGCGAGGGCGAGGGCCAGGTCCATGGCGCCTTTCTCCTCGGGGTTGGGGAACGCGACGGTCGGGAAGCGGCCATCCGGCGTCATCTGCTCGGCGACGGGAAAGACCCGCGCGAAGCCCGCTTCCGCGAGGGCCTTCGTGGTGAGCGCGCCGCCGACGCCGTGGAGCGGCGTGTAGACGATGGAGAAGTCCCGGGGGGACGTCCCGGGAGCGAGCTCACGAACCCTGTCGAGGTACGCGCGTTCGACGGCGCTGGGCACGTTGCGAACGAGGCCTAGACGGCGCGCCTCGCCGAGGTCCATCCGCGCGATGGCGTTCGGTGCGGGCGCCTTCTCGATGAGCGACTCGACCTCTTGATCGATGGGCGACACGATCTGGGACGCCGTGGGACCGTAGAGCTTGTAGCCGTTGTATTCGGGCGGGTTGTGGCTGGCCGTGACGACGACGGCGGCGGCGGCGCCGAACTCGGCCGCGGCGAAGGCTACGAGCGGCGTCGGTTGGCAGGTGTCGAAGAGGTGCGCTCGGATGCCCATCGCCGCGAGCACCGCCGCTGTGTCTTCGGCAAAGGCGCGGCTCATGCGGCGCGCGTCGTGGCCCACGACGACGCCGTTCGCGAGCGCCTCCGGCGTCATGCGCGCCTTGAGCCACTGGCCGAGGCCGTAGGACGTCATGATGACCACGGCGCGGTTCATGCGATTCGGGCCGGCGCCGATGACGCCGCGAAGGGCCTGCCGTGCCGAACTCCGAGCCGCATGGCGAAGCGGTCGGCGAGCTCTGCCTCGTTGGCCTCCGCGATCAGCGCTTCGAGCTCGGCGCGGCTTTCAACGTCGGGATCGGCATCGGCCCACGCGCGGGCCTTGGCCAGGAGATCAGTGGGTAGGCTCATCGTCTGCCACCTTCGCTTTCGCGGCGCCGATCGCAAGAACCCCCGCAAGCGGCGCTCCCGGTGTCGCGCGCCGTGCTTTTCGTGCCCGTGGCGGGCGTTCGAGCCCATAATCGCGGGCCGTGCTTCGCTACGCGCTCCGGCGAATACTCTGGGCCATCCGGCGCTCATCGGGATCAGCCTGGTCGTGTTCCTTATCTCGACGCTCATTCCCGACGTCGGGCCAGGCACGCTCGCGGCGCGCATGGCGCTCCTCGCGAGCGATCCGGCGGCCTACGACGCGTTTACGGAGAACCGCCGAGCGCGCTCCGCGGACCTGCCGCGATTTTTTGACGTCACGCCCGACGACGTCCGTTCGCGCGCCGACGCGGCCGTCAAGCACGTGATCGCCAAGGATGCGGAGGCGCCGCTCGCGGCCTACGAGCTCGGAAAGTTGGGCGGCGCGGCCTTCCCCTACATCTTGCCAAAGCTCGACAACCTGAGGCCCGACGAACGCGGGCTCGTCGCCGTGGCGCTCGCGCCGGCGGCCGGAGGATGGGGCTCGGGGAGGCCGAGGTGCTCCGCGATCCGGCGCGCGCGGCGACCTTCTGGACCCGCTTTGGGAGGAGCGGAGCCTCGACTTTCGCGAGCCCGCCGCGCGCGCGCGTCGTCGATCGCTACCTTCGCGAGCCCACGCCCGCGCGCGAGCATGATCTCGTGGAGCTCGACACCTTCGTGGTGCCGCTGCTCGTGGCCGCGCTGCGCACGGCGACAACGACCGCGGAGCAGCGCCTCGTCGTCAATCAGCTCGCTCGCGCGGCGGGCCGTCCGAAGGCGCGCTTCCCGACGAGGAGACCGCCCGCACGACCGCACGCGACATCGCGAACGAGTGGGGAGAAGCTTCTGGTTCGAGAGTCACACCTATTTCGAGCCGCTCGAGGGCGCGTCGCGCGTCGCCGCCACGATCACCGAGACGCGCTACGGCCGCTGGCTCGGCAAGACGCTGACGGGCCGCTTGGGCTCAGCGTCCGTGACGGAAAGCCGATCCTCGAGAAGCTCATCACGCGCTCACCGATCACGGTGGGCCTCGCTGCGATGGCACTGGCGCTGGCGCTGGCGCTGGCCGTTCCCGTCGCGCTGGTGTCGGCCACGCAACGGGGACGCACCATCGACCACGGCCTCGCCATCGGCCTCTTCGTTCTCTACTCGGCGCCGACCTTCTGGCTCGCGCAGCTCCTCTCGAACTTTGCCCCCAAGACCTCGGGAAGGCTCGTCTTGCCAGTGCTCGCGCTCGCCGCTCCCGTCACGGCGCTCACGGCCCGCTACCAGCGGGCCGCGCTCCTCGAGGTCTTGAGTCTCGAATACGTGCGAGCGGCGCGCGCGCGCGGCGCCGGGGGCCTTCGCCTGCTCTTCCTCCACGTGTTGCCCAACGCCATCGCGCCGACCTTGTCGCTGGCCGGCGTGCTCTTGCCCCAACTCTTCGGAGCGGCGTTCGTCGTTGAAGAAGTCTTCGGCCTTCGAGGCCTCGGCTTCGAGTCGGTGCGCGCCGTCGAAGCGAGCGACCACGCGTGGCTCGTGGCCGTCACGATGCTAAGCGCGGTTATTTGCTCCGTGGGTCTCATCGCCAGCGATCTGGCGGCCGGCATCATCGATCCTCGCGTCCGTGAGCTGCTCCGCCGCCGCGGGAGGGCTGCATGACGACCGCCGGCACCCGCGAGCGCGTGTCGCTCCACGACGCGTCCGGCATACGTGCTGCCCGCGCGCGAGCTCGGTGCGGCGTGCCTCGACCAGCTGCGCCGCAAGCCAGCGGCGTTCGCGGCGCTGGTGTTCCTCGCGTCGCTGATCTTCGTGTCGGTATTCGCCGAGCTCCTGGCGGCCGACCTGCCGCTCTTTGCTCGCATCGGCGGCAAGACCTTCGTCCTCCCCGCCGTCACGCGGCCGCCGGAGCTCGCGAACCAGAATTGCCAACCCTCGAGCGGTCGCGGACGGCCGCCGACACGATGGTCTTCCCGCCGGTCCGCTACGGCGCGGAGACGCGGGCCGAAGGAGGAGCTGGCCATCTTCTCGGCACCGACGCCAAGGGACGCGACGTCTCGCGCGGGCCGTCTACGCGACGCGCACGACGGATCACGTTGGCGCTCGCCTGCGCCCTCGCTTTCGTCTTCATCGGCACGCTCTTCGGCGCCGCCGCGGGCTTCTTTGGCGGCATCGTCGATGGCGTGCTCACACGGCTCATCGAGACGCTCACGGCCTTTCCGCCGCTGGTGCTCGTCTTGGCGATTCAGGCGATGTTGCCCAAGCCCACGCTGCTCACGATGCTCGCCGTCATCGGCCTTATCCGCTGGCCGGATCGCCCGCGTGGTCCGCGCCGAGATGCTCAGCGTCGTGTCGCGCGACTACGTCACGGCGGCCCGTGCCCTCGGCGCATCACCGCTCCGCATCTTGACGCTGCACGTGGCGCCCAACGTCAAGGGTCCGGTGCTCGTGGCCGTGACGTTTGCCCTCAGGGTCCGTGGTGCTCGTGGAAGCGTCGCTCTCGTTTTGCGTCGGCGTCCCCGAGGGCACGCCGTCCTGGGGCGCGATGCTCAGCGACGTGAGCCGCACCGGCGGCTCGCCGTGGCTCTTGATCCTTCCCGGCGTGCTCTTGTTCTCGTGCCTCGTTTCCATCAACGTGGTGGCGGAAGCGCTGCGCGACCTGCTCGATCCGAGGCTCGCCTCGGAAGCGCCGCAGAAGTGAGGGCGCGTCGCGTCGACGCGGTCAAATGCCGGCCGCGGCGTCGCAGCCCTCCGCGCAGCCGATACCCCACGCGCCAACAAACGCGATGAACACGAAAGGCAGCAGCGCGTTTCGCGCGAGCACGGGGGCGCGGTCGATGAGAATCGACAGAAGCGCTATGCCGCCGAGCAACATCCACAAGTACCAGAGGGCGGCAGGGCGGCTCCTGCCGGAGGTGGCGGGCACTTGGCATGAGAACGTCTCGGAGCAAGGCCCAGACGAAGACGGAAACACTGCGAGCGCTGCGGTGCAAACCGACTCCCGGACGCCGCGATCCTTGACCCTGCAGGCGTAGACGCCGCCCACGACCATGGCGGACGTGCTCGCCAGAAAGGCCCGCAGCTCCCAGCTCGGAATAAAATCCACCGGCTCTCCTCCCTCGCCTCGCATCGCGGCCGTCGCGTGAAGCGAGGCCTGTGGCCGTAGGCAACGCCTGACGTCCAAACGGCATTCGGGTTCGAGTGAGGAATCCTCCCCGCCCTCGCCCCCTCCCCGCCAGAGGCCGCCAGAGGCGCCAGAGGCCGCCAGAGGTGGACACCCGGCAACCTGGTCCTTATGTTGCCAGCCCCATGATCATCGGTGGAAACGCAGGACGGCCTCCGGCGGGCGGCGGCGCGAGCAATTCGGACATCGTCAACGTCAGCGAGCGGGAATTCGAGAAAGAAGTCCTGCGCAGCCAGACGGCCGTTCTCATCGAGTTTTCGGCCGAATGGTGCCAGCCGTGCAAGGCCATCGCGCCGGAGGTCGAGGCCCTGGCCGGAAGCTCCGCGGCAAGCTCAAGGTCGTGAAGGTCGACGTCGACAAGTCGCCGGTCATTGCTCAGCAGCTTCGCGTGCAATCGGTGCCCACGTTCATGGTCTTCGCCGAAGGCCGCATCGTCGACGCGCAGGTCGGCGCCCTGCGCAAGAAGCAGCTCAAAGACATGGTCGAGCCGTTCTTGCCGCGCGCGGAAGGCGCCATCAAGGCGCGCGAGCTCGCCGAGCTGCTGAAGGCCGGCGCCGTCGTCCCCGTGGATACGCGTGACGCGAGCGCGTACGGCCGCGCGCGCATTCCCGGCGCCAAACACCTGGACGGCACTGAGCTCGAGACCCGGCTGGCGGAGCTCTACATGATCGCGGACCGGCCGGTCCTCTATTGCCGCTCCGGCGACAAGACCAAGGAGCTTGCCGCGCGGCTGGCCGAGCAAGGCGTCCCCGTCGCGTTCGTCGAGGGCGGCTTTCTCGCGTGGGAGGCTGAGGGCCTGCCCATCGAGCGCCCCTGAGCTCCGAGCCTTCGGGTTTCGTGCGACTGCGGGCACGCGGGTGCATCGGGCTCAGAACGCGCCCCCCAGTGAAAAGGTCGCGGGCGCGCTTCCCGGCGCGGACGAGGGCGCGCTCGCAGGCCCGCCGTCCGTACCCGGGCGATGAAAGAGGTAGGGCACGAAGACGCCCATGGCGGCGCCCATCGCCGCACCAACGAGGACGTCGCTCAGGTAGTGCCGGTCGGCGGCGATGCGCAGCCCCCGTCAACGCCGCGAGCGGCAGGCCCGCGCCGAGCACCAGCGGGGCGAGCTTGGAGCCGTGCATAGCGAGAACCGTCCGCGCTCGCACCCACGGAAGAAAAAGCTAGCGCCGTGTGCCCGAGTAAAACGAGAGGTTGTCGTCGACCTTCGCGAGCAGCGCGCGCTCGGCGGGACTCCGGAAGTGCGCATACGGCCGCTCCCGCGCGACGACGAACTTCGTGAGCTGATTGACCGCGAGCGAGCACGACCGCCTCCGAGACCACGAGGGCATCGGCGCCCACTCGCGCTTTGGAGGCCGTGTCGTCGGCGCGAGCGGCAGCGATGTTGGTCCCGAGCGCGGCCGCCGGCAGGGCTCCCGCCAAGACCGTGCTGAGCACGTGCGCCGTCTCTTGAGCCGAAGGCTTGAAGACGAGCGCGCGCCGAGCTTCGCGGTCGATGGCGTTCAACGTGTCTCGCTCACCGTCACGAGAGCAGAGCCGGCACGCGCCGGGGCCCAGGCGATCCTTCCCGAGCTCGGAGACGGCGACGGCGCCGGCCGCCGCCAGGGTGACCGTGAGATCGAGCCCGAGGTCGTACGTCAGCTCGCGATCCGCCGCGGCGGCCGGGCGCGGGCTCGCCACAACCAAGAGCACGGCAAGCCCGCCCCCCCCAGAGGGCGCTGCACGGCTGGCCGACCGCAACATGGCCGCATCGTAGCGCGGAGGACGATCGAGGCGACACGGGCGGCTCGTTTGCTCTACCCTTCGTCCTTCGCCAATGGTCACCGGCAAATCCAAGAGCACGAGCGATCCGCCGCGCGCCCCGCGGGCCACCGAAGGGCGCAAGGCGGCCCACGAAACGCCCGTCGATCGCGAGGCGGTGCTCGATCACTTCCGCGAGGTCTTGATGGCGCACTGGCCAAGCAGGGCCTGCGCTCCACGGACCAAAGACGTGCCATCGTGGAAGCGTTCTTTCGTGCGCCCAACCACGTCTCCATCGAGGAGCTCTTGGCGCAGGTGCGGGCCGAACAACCGGGCGTCGGCTACGCCACCGTGTACTGCCCTCAAGCTGCTCGCCGAGTGCGGCGTCGCGCACGAACGCCAGTTCGGAGACGGCCTCACCCGCTGCGAGCTCGCCGACGACTCAGCGCACCACGACCACCTCATTTGCGTCGAATGCGGCGACATCACCGAGTTCGAGGAGCCAAAGATCGAGGCCTCCAGAAGACATCGCGCGCCGCTATGGCTACGCGCTCCGCACCCACAAGCACGAGCTCTACGGCGTCTGCCCCAGCTGCCAGCAAAAGAAGTCCTGAAACGGCGACGCGGCTCGGCGGACGCGGGTCATCGCGCCGTTTCGACGGACACCGCGAGGACTCGCTTGTCGGTGACCACGTAGTCGCAGGCCACGTCGGTCGGCGTAGCGGGCACCTCCATCAGCAGTTGATACTCGAAGGCCACGACGACGGCGGTCGCCGGAGGCCGAAACCGCGGGAGCGTTCGATCGTAGTAGCCCGCGCCGTAGCCGAGGCGATGGCCCGTGGGCGCGACGGCAAGCGCGGGCACGACGACAGGTCGAGCTCGTCGGCTTCCGGCGCGCTGACGGGGCTCGGAGAATCCGAACCCGGCCTCCTCAACTCGTCGGGACTCGCAAAGCGAAACGTCATGACGCCGGTATCGGGATCGATGGCCGGATAGGCAATCTGAACACCGCGGCCGCGGAGGGTCGTGTCGAGGGGTCGGAGGTCGACCTCGTGCTTGTCTTCGATGGGCCAGAAGAGCGCGACGCGCTGCGCGTCCTTCACGACCTCGAGCGACGCGAGCCGTTCACGGATCTCTCGCGAACGCTCCTCGCACGCAGCGAGCGACGCCGTCTTGCGCAGGCCACGCATGCGCTTTCTGAGCTCCGCCTTGACGCGCCGCGCGAGGAGCTGCTCTTCCGGTCCTGCGTTCATGATGAGAGCACCTTCGACTTCTCGGACCAGGTCGTGACGATGAGCTCGGCGGCGTCGCCGCGCTTCATCGGATCGCGATTGATGTGCCTCCGCATCTGCACGGTGCGCATGGGAGGCCGTCAGAGCCTGCGCGTCTCCTTCGTGTCGGCGTTCGAGAGCAGGGCACGCACACCACGCGTTTTGAGGGCACGGAGCTCGGCCGACAAGCGCTGTTGCTCGTCGGGGCCAAACTTTTCGGCTGAGTAGGCGGTGAAGTCGGCGGTCTTGGACACGGGCACGTAGGGCGGGTCGAAGTAAAGAAGTCGCGGCGTGTTACGCCGGCCGTCGCCTCGGAAATCCGCAGGAGAATCTCGACGCCCGCGAGAAGCTTCGACGCCTCACGCAGGTGCTCCGCATCCAAGATGGTGGGGTTCGTGTGGCGACCAAAGGGCACGTTGAACTGCCCCTTCGAGTTGACGCGCCAGAGCCCGTTAGCAAGTCCGGTTGAGGAACAAGAGCCGCGCCGCCCGGGCGGCGTCGCTCATCGCCTTGGGGTCTTGGGCGCGCGTCGCGTAGTAGAGCTCCCCGATCGTAGCGATACGGCTGGAGCGCCTCGACGACGTCCTCGACGGAGTCGCGCACGGCACGGTAACAGGTCACAAGCTCCGCGTTCCGGTCCGCGAGCCGTGCGTGCCGAAACTGACCGGCGCCGTCCTTGTCGCGGGTGCGTCGCGCAAGCTCGAAGAAGAGCGCGGCACCACCAGCAAACGGCTCGACGTACGTGTCGATCGACTTCGGCACGTTCTTCAGAAGCTCGGGCAAGAGCCGCGACTTCCCGCCGGCCCACTTGACGATCGACTTCACGGGCCGGCAGTACCCGAAGCCGGATCGCGGCAAGCTCGAGTGCAGCCTCTCAGCGAGCTACGCCGCGTCGGTCGCCTCCGAAGCCTCGGCGAACGACGCACCAAGGAGGGTGGCCAGGTCCAGGGCAGCGTCATCGCGCCGGCGTCCACCTTGCCGACAACGCTCCGGCGCGGCGTCGCCCTCGTGCGGCGGGGCGGCGAGCTCAAGGACGAAGTCGAAGGCTCCCGCATCGGTGCGCCACGAAACGACGTGCGTGCAAGAAGACGCGGGGGCCTTGCCGGTGACCGCGGGCAGCGATGCCGCGTGCCCGCGAGCCCGCTCCATGGCTTGCAAGAGCGCATCACGCGGGCGCCATCGACGCGCCCAGGCCTTGGGAGCTTCGAAGACGAAGGCCCTGGTCGACGCGCACCATCGTCTCAACGAGGGTCCCGCAGCGAACCGCGACGCGCTGACGGCCGCGGCGCGATAACTCTCCGGCGCGAGCGCACTGACGCGCATGCCGGCCGGTGGCGCTGCGAGCGCCCGGCGGGCGGCCGCGGTGATGCGGACCACGCGCCGTCGGAGGCGGTGAACGTACGACGAGCAGTCGTGGTCGACGACCATCACGGCCTCCTCCTCTTGATCGCCACCCGCTCGCACCATGGCAATTCGGTTGCGCGGGAGTCGTGACCGCCGGCGGCGCAGCCACCAGTTCGCCGCTTGTTGCCAGAGGCCCTTGATGAACGCCGCCGCGACGTCCGACTCGTCGGCGTCGGGACACGGGACTCAGGGCGCCGTTCGCGGAAGCCGGCGCCGGCGCGCGCCGGGAACAGACCCGGTTCACCGCTCACCACCACCTCGGCGACCTCGTCGATGCGCAGCGAAAGGCGCGGGTGTCGCGTAGCGTCGCTTCAGCGGGAGACGAAGGCCTGCGCGATGACCTTCGGCACGCAGCCGATGATCGGGCTCCGTCGCGGTCCGTCGATGCCACGACCTCGCGGTCGTCGTCGGGCCACGCTCCTCGAAGATGACGCGCGCCTCTTTGCCGTCGCGACCGCTCACCTCCAGCGACAACCACGGCGCCGTGGCCCTCAGGGCTTCCGCGACGAAGCGCGAGGCACGCAGCTCCGGCACCGCGCGAAGCCAACCTTCGCTCAGCTCGCGGCCCACTCGCAACCCGCCGGCGCCGGACAAACGGAAACCCTCCGTCCCAGGTCCGCTCGACGGAAGCCGCGCCAGTCCGACGATGCGCATCTTGAACGATCACAGTCGGCGGAACGGCGACGAGCGAGCGAATCGCGTTACACGTCAAACGAACGCATCAGTTCGAGCGCGAGCTCGGCCCGCACGACGACGGCGGCGCGGCAGTCGAGCGCGAGGTACGCAGCACCCTCGGGGACCGGTGCGCGGGAGTCCCAGAACGAACCTCTGTGGCGGAGCCCCTAAGAACGTCAACGTGCCCCCCGCGCCAACGGCTTGCTCTGGGACGTCGTCTTTCGGTTCGCGCGCGACGGTCGCCATCGAGCGTCGCAAACGGTTGCTCGACGGCAGCGGCGTCCACGGCGGCCCGCTCAGGCGACGCCATCGAAAACCCGTCCTGCACGCGCTCGCGCGCCAGAACGAAGCGTCGCGCCTCGCGGTTCCACTCGAAGCGGAGGGCTTCCCGCGTTCCAACATCGGGAACGCTCGTAGCTCGGCGTCGCCACGCGGACGCCAGCTGGAGCCCCGCCGCGCATCGAAGGCCGCAAACGCCGCGCTCGCCAGAAGGCTGGTGACCGAAGGCGCTGAGGCCGATGTGTTGACGAAGCTTCACGCAGGGCCCCCCTCGAGTTGCGCGGCGCGCCGACTGCGACCACGTGACAAGTGCGCCAAGGAACGCAAACGTCAGCGGGATGAGAAAGGTGACGTAGCGGCGGACCTCGGCGATGGACTCAGAGGTCAAGCGGACGGACCGTGGTGACGGTGGGGCGCTCAGGGGACATCAAGCTCGAGGGGTTGGCCGTGAGCCACGCAGTGGCGCCCGCGGCGAAACGGCGGCTCCGTAAGCAAGCGGATCGCCTCCACCCTTGGAGGAGAGCACGCTGTGCGTGCCGACCACCACGAGGCGGGGTCCGTGGTGCGCCAGGCTGGAGAGCCCCGCGCGCTCGCTCGCGGCGGCGATGAGGAGCGGGCCTGGCAAGTCAATGGGACCTTGCACCCCGGCGGGTCGTTTCCCGCAGATCTCTTCCTCTCGGTGAGGGCCGTGGGCGCGAACGCCCATCGCTCGTCGTGAACGGCGCCCCCGGCGGCAGCTCCCCGGCTCGGTGGCCCAAGCAGAGAGGCCTCACCCCAACTCCACCACGATCGGCGGCGGTGCGCTCTTCTCTGCGCCTTCATCCGGCCAAAGGTTGCCCGTCACCGGATAGAAAGGCCATTACGCCAGCCCCGAACCGTGTCCCGCCCGCGACTCCGGGAAAGGCGAGAGCTTCGTCTCCCCTTCGACGACGAGCGCGCTCAAGCCCCGGAGGCCGAAGGGCGCAGGCACAACGTCCGAAGGCCGACCGTCCGAGACGCCCGCCTTCGTTGCCGAAACGGCGAATGGCGGCGAGCTTGCGCTGCTGCCTTCAAGCAAGTGGGTACGAAGGCGCTCCCGCTTCCGTCGTGAGTGAAGGCGCGCCGCCCCACGGCCATATTTTCCTGCAGCGCTGCAACCCAGAACAGCTCGTGGGCCCTGGCAAGATCGTGTCGACCAGGAGCCACTTTGCAGTTGTCGCGCCCCGAACACCTCGGCAAAGGCGCTTAACACCGCGCGCTCATGTCGTCGCTTGGTTCGCCGATATGCCCCATCGCGTAAAGCTGGCACGTGCGCTCGCTGC